>CAMWRW010000047.1 GCA_947176755.1 uncultured Porphyromonadaceae bacterium | reverse complement strand
CGCGACCCCGACCTTGGCAAGGTCGTGCTCTACCAACTGAGCTATTTTCGCATTTTTTTTATTGCTTCACGAGGTGTTTCCCCCGTTTTGCGTTGCAAAGTTAATATCTTTTTTGCAACTGTGCAAATTTTATTTTCTCTTTTTTTATCCTTTTTTATTTTGTCCCTTTAATTCAGGGAGTTCCATATCCATCCCTCGCCATACGTCTCTCTGAATTTCGGGTCGTTCAACTCTTTTTGCAGTTCTTCCCGGCTTGATGACCGACGCGCCGAGACGCGCCACAGTTTCCCTCCGGAAACGCTTTCCAAACCTGTTTCAGTCCCTTTTGATGAGATATACGCATCTGCTTCTTTCTTGGTCCTGAATGTGCCGACAATCAGGCAATAGGGGAGTTCTGCTTGGCTTTCCTCGGCCACTGTCGCATTTTCCTCGGGCTTCGAGTCTGCTTCGTCTCCTTCTGCACTCTCAGTTGCCATCTCCATCAGAACGCGTGCTGAATTGTAAATCGTTTCAAACGGCACAACCGATGCCCGGTCTTCTCGTCCGACGCCCGGCTGAGGAGGATTAATCGCCGCTAATGCAACTGCCAATACAACAATAATGCCGGCAGCTGCTCGAGCGAAGATTTTGTTAATCGGAATGTAATAGTTTCTCCGCGTATTGAAGCGTATTGGCTGATTGCCGATTTCTGTTGTTTCGGCCGCCCTCTTTGGTGAATCCCCCGTTTTCGCAGTTTTCTTCAATCCTATTTCGTGAAGTCCTATTTCTGCGCAACTGTTGTCAGGGGTCCGCATCGGGTGGAATACAACGTTTTCTTCCTCTCGCCTGATTGTGCCGATACGTCCGATTGTCAATTCACCTTCTTCCTCAAGCATGCGGATGAATGCATTCGTGTCTTGGAGAAGCATCTCCCGACCCTCCTGAAACGACCGACGATATTTCCGTGCGTATGAATGCGCGAGAACTCCATCGTCATGAATCAACGCCCCATTGAAACGGATTTCTCGCTGCATCGGCCGATATATCCTTGTGGCAGAATTATATTCAGCTGGATGGTACACGTTTAGAAACGCTCCAATCCCCGGCACGACAACACAGTCATGTCGAAGAAGCAGGTATTCTATGTGTAACGATAGTCGCTCCATTAAGGTCAGGGTATCTTTTCAATTCGTTGTGCAAAGTTAGTCAATTCCCGCCATATTTCTTCCTCCGCACCCCATATTTTTTTCAACTTTTTCGCTTCTCCCTACTTATTAATAATTTACCATCTGTCCCTCTTTCTCTCGATCGTTGCAACGCGATTTCTCTTCAGTCATTCTCTCTTTTATCGCATATAAAAGGCGGGACTCCTTTGGGGAATCCCGCCTTTATCAGCTGTTGCAGGTTTTTATTTTCTGCCTTTGGCGTAGTTTTCAAGTCCGGTCTTAAGGAATTGCTGGTACTTGGGAATATTTTCCTCGTACGAGAAGGAATGGTTGAGAGGTTTTCCTTCTGCATCGACAATCACATAGAACGGTTGCGCGTTTGCACCGAATTTTGTGCGCTGGAGATAGCTCCATTTGTCTCCGTATGTCCGCAGGGTGCGTTCGTCGCCGTTGGTTTCCTTTACTTTGATAGGGGCCGGAAGTGGCTTCTTGTCGTCAACCATGAGTGTGACAAGAACGTAGTCTTCATCTATCGTTTTCTTGATGTCAGCGTTGGTCAGTACGGCTGCTTCCATCTTGCGACAGTTCACACATCCATATCCGGAAAAGTCTATCAGTACGGGCTTGTTGAGCGAGGCTCCGATCTGCATTCCCTCCTCGAAGCTGTCAACCTGTGCATGAACCTCTCCATCGTATAGGTTGAAGTCCTGCGTATAAATAGGAGGAGCGAAAGCGGAGATGCTTTTCAATGGTGCTCCCCAGAGACCCGGAAGCATGTAGACTGCAAATGCAAGCGAAATGAGCGCAAGCATAAAACGTGTCAGACCGACTTTCTCTACTTCGTCGTCATGCGGGAGTCTGAGTTTGCCGAGCAGGTACATTCCCAGAAGCGCGAAAATCACAATCCAAATCGACACGAACACCTCTCGGTCGAGGACGCGCCATCCGTATGCAAGATCGGCAACTGAAAGGAACTTGAACGCTAACGCAAGCTCCAGGAAGCCGAGCACTACCTTCACCGTGTTCATCCAGCCTCCCGATTTGGGCATTGATTTCAACATCGACGGGAACATGGCGAAGATTGAGAAGGGGAGGGCGAGGGCAAGCGCAAATCCGAACATGCCGATGGCCGGTGATATGAAGTTGGACGTCGATGCGGCTTCCACAAGGAGTGTGCCGATGATCGGACCCGTGCAGCTGAACGATACGAGCGAAAGTGTGAACGCCATAAAGAAGATCGAAAGGTAGCCCGTTGTCGAATCAACTTTCGAATCTATCTTGTTCGACCATTTTGCAGGAAGTGTGATTTCAAATCCGCCCATAAAGGAGATGGCGAAAATCACAAGCAGGAGGAAGAAGGCTATGTTGAACCCTGCGCTTGTCGCCAGTTCGTTCAGTGCTGATGCCCCGAAGATCGCCGTGACGACAAGACCGAGAAGTACGTAAATTACGATAATGGACAGGCCGTAAACCACAGCTGACGTGATCGATTTCTTGCGGTCCTTATTCCCTTTAAGGAAGAAACTTACGGTCATCGGAATCATTGGCCATACGCAAGGGGTCACGAGCGCGATCAAACCTCCGATAAATCCTGCGATGAAGATATACCAAAGTGAGCGGCTCTGCTGCTCGGGGGCATCCTCAAACACTCGGAGTTCTGCCTCCACGTTCGCCCACCATTTGTCGGCAGAAACGCCTGAAAGGTTGGCGGCGGGTTCCATAAATCCTTCCGAAGCCTGAAGCGAGTCTGTCATTGCCGTAATCGCAGCGACTTCTGCCTCTTTCTGTTCCTCTTCAAGTTTCTTAGCCTCCTCTTTTACGCTCTCGGTAAGTGGTGAGGTGCCCGTAAACTTATGGGACGCGATTACTCGGAAGCAGCCCGTTTCGTCGCAGACCTGACCGTTGATTTCGGCCGACACATTCCAGTTGGCCGCCGCCGGCTTAAGTTTCTGTGTAAAGGTGACTGTTCCCGTGTAATAGTGCTCGTCTACTTCGAAGATGTCGTTATATTCAACGGTATACTTCTTGTTGGCCGTAACCTTTCCGTCGAGTGAGCATCCTTTGAGGTCGAAGTGAAAACTCAGTGGAACGCCGCCTCCGTCAGGATTGTCAACAGAATAAAGGTGAAAACCCGGCGCGATGTTTGCCGTCATTTCCAACGCCGGTGTGGCCGTCTGGTCCCCGGTTACCCGATAACTCCAGGTCACCTGATCGGCCGCCTGGCACGCAATGAATGCTGTCAGAAGCATCCATAGACTTATTAAATGTCTCATGATATTTGGTTTAGGATTATTTATCCATTTATTTTCGAAAGTATCGTTCCGGACAAGAAATATGTTATAAAACATACCTCTCGGTTTGTCTCCCGATTTTGTTGCTAAATTATAAAAAGGTTATTATATTTGCAATTGTTAGCGGGAGTTTTGAATGTGCTTTATAACATGCAGACCCCAATTTCTGACTATCATAACCTTTATATATCATGAAAACCAAACGTTTGCTCCTTGGCGATGAAGCATTTGCACTGGGAGCCATCAATGCGGGCCTTTCCGGCGCTTACGCCTATCCCGGAACGCCCTCGACTGAAATTCTCGAATTCGTACAGAAGGATCCCGTCGCTCGCGAGCGGGGAATTCACTCCCACTGGTCGTCAAATGAAAAGACTGCCATGGAGGAGGCTCTCGGTATGTCTTTCTGTGGCAAACGCTCGATGACTTCCATGAAGCATGTCGGTCTGAACGTTGCTGCCGATCCTTTCGTCAACTCCGCTATGACCGGTGCTAACGGTGGCCTTCTTGTCGTGGCCGCCGACGACCCCTCGATGCACTCTTCCCAGAATGAGCAGGATTCTCGGTTCTATGCCGATTTCGCCATGATTCCCCTCCTCGAACCCTCCTCCCAGCAGGAGGCTTACGATATGGCCGCTTACGGGTTTGAACTCTCCGAGCGTCTCGCAATCCCCGTTGTGGTTCGATTCGTAACCCGTCTCAGCCATTCCCGCGCCGTCGTGGAGTGTCACGACGAGCCGGCGCCTGAAAACTCTCTTCACTATCCCGCAAACCCTTTGCAGTGGGTGCTCATGCCGGCTATGTCTAAGCGTCGCAACCGCCAGTTGATCGCCGATCAGGAATCTTTTGAAAGAGCTTCCGAGGAGTCTCCTTTTAATAAATATATCGAGGGAGCCGACCATCGTGTCGGAATTGTCGCTTCCGGTGTGGCCTTTAATTATCTTATGGAATGCTTCGACGGCAATCCCCCCTTCCCGGTTCTTAAAATCAGTCAATACCCCCTCCCGAAGAAGTCGCTCCGTCGTCTTTATGATTCATGCGACTCTCTTCTCGTGCTTGAGGAGGGTCAGCCTGTGATCGAACGTCAGCTCCGCGGTGTGTTCGACGCCGGTAAAAAAATATATGGCAAACTCTCCGGTGATGTTGTTCGCGACGGCGAACTCAGCCCCGACGCTGTCCGCGCCTCTATCCTCAAAGTCCGCCCCGATGTGAAGGGTCTGTCCGAAGGTGCGATTCATGGAGATTCCGATGTGGTCGTTTCCCGTCCGCCGGCTCTTTGCCCCGGATGCGGTCATCGTGATGTTTATGCCGCCCTTAATGCCGCCCTTGCCGAATACGAATCCCCGAAAGTGTTCGGAGATATCGGATGCTACACTCTCGGCTTCCTTAAACCATTCAGCGCTATCGATACATGTGTCGACATGGGCGCATCCATAACCATGGCAAAGGGAGCTTCTGATGCAGGTCAATTCCCGGCGGTGGCTATTATCGGTGACTCGACATTCACTCATTCCGGTATGACCGGCCTCCTTGACGCTATCAATGAAGACACGTCTATGCTTGTCATCATTTCCGATAACCTCACAACCGGTATGACCGGCGGCCAGGATTCTCAGGGTACGGGCAAACTCGAAGAAATTTGCCTTGGACTCGGCGCCAATCCTGCGCATGTCCGCACGATCGACTCCCTGCCCAAGAATGTCGAGGAGATGAAACAACTTTTTAAGGAGGAAATCGAACATAAGGGCCTCTCTGTCGTGATTTCCCGTCGTGAGTGTATCCAGACGGCACGCCGTCATGCCGGCGCCAAGAAGGCTTGAACTAATTCGGCTCGCCCTCTTCGGGGGCGGGCCAACATAAATTTATCCGACTATCCATGAAAACAGATATTGTATTGGCCGGCGTAGGCGGCCAGGGAATCCTTACGATTGCCACTATCCTCGGGGCGGCTGCCCTTAAGGAGAACCTTTTTCTTAAACAAGCCGAAGTCCACGGTATGAGCCAGCGCGGAGGCGATGTTCAGTCTAACCTCCGCATATCTTCCTCTCCAATCCATTCCGATCTTATTCCTCTCGGAGGTGCGGATTTGATCGTGTCGCTCGAACCTATGGAGGCTCTCCGCTATCTCCCGTATCTTAAGGAGTCAGGTTGGATCGTCACCAACACCCAGCCCTTCGTAAATATTGATAACTATCCGGAAATGGAGAAGGTCGAGGCCGAACTTGCCCGTCATCCTCATGTTGTAGCCTTCAATATGGATGAGGTTGCAAAGGAAGTCGCTACGGCCCGCAGTTCCAACCTCGTGCTGCTCGGAGCGGCATCTCCGTTTATTGAAATGGACCCTGAGAAAATCACCGAAGCAATCGCTGCCGTGTTCGGTTCTAAGGGTGAGAAAATCGTAGAATCCAATATTGCAGCCTTCCGTGAAGGCCGCGTGCGCGCAACTGAAAAAATGTGATCGATATGGAAATGAAAATTGATTTCCCGGTTGATCCCAAAATATATAAAGAGGCAATCGAGCGAGTTGGTATTCTTGATCTTGAAACGGCAACCATCCGTCAGATTTGCACGCTCGCCGCTGAGCTTGAAAAGGTCACGGGCCAAAAGATGTCTCATCTTGAGATCGGCAACCCCGGTCTGCCCGCTGAACAAATAGGTGTGGAGGCCGAAATTGCTGCCCTTAAAGCCGGCGTTGCCAACCAGTACCCCCCGATTCAGGGTATCCCCGAACTAAAGGAGGCTGCCTCCGCTTTCATTAAGGCTTTCCTTGATATTAATATCCCCGGAAAGTGCATTATTCCGACCGTGGGCTCGATGCAGGGCGGGTTCTCCCTCCAGCTTTTGCTCAGCCAGCGTCTCCCCGGAAAAGATACGATGCTTTTCCTCAATCCCGGGTTCCCTGCTCACCGTTCGCAGGCAAAAGTGCTCGGAATTAAAGATGAGGCTTTCGATATCTACAATTATCGCGGGAAGGCTCTCGAAGGAAAGCTCGAAGAGATTCTCTCCAAGGGGAACGTAACGGCTATGCTTTACAGCAATCCCAATAACCCCGCCTGGACCAATCTGACAGAGGAGGAACTTGAAATCATCGGGCGCCTCGCCACAAAATATGATGTGATTGTTCTCGAGGATATTGCATATTTCGGTATGGATTTCCGTCACGACATCTCCCATCCCGGAGAGGCTCCTTTCGGCGCGACTGTCGCACGCTACACCGACAACTATATTCTCATGTTGTCAGGCTCTAAAATCTTCAGCTATGCCGGACAGAGAATCGCTCTTGTTTGTATGAGCGACTCCGTATATTCCCGTAAATATGACTTCTTCAAGAGCTTCTATGAAATGGCCTCCTTCGGCGACAGTTATATTTTCGGCGTGCTCTACTGCATGTCGTCGGGAACTTCCCATTCTGCTCAACACGGACTCGCAGCGATGCTGAAGGCAGCCGCTGAAGGTAAGCTCAACTTCATTGAGCATTGTAAGGAGTATGAGCGGAGGGCTGCGATCGCGAAAGATATCTTCCTTCGAAACAATTTCAACATTGTCTACGACTCCGACAATGGGGAGCCTATTGCCGACGGTTTCTTCTTTACAATCGGCTATCCGGGTTTGTCCGGGTCGGAACTCCAATCTGAACTGCTCCGATATGGCGTATCGTCGATTGCTCTTCGGACCACCGGTTCGGACCAGGAAGGTATCCGTGTCACGATTTCGGTCATGAAGGATGATGATGATTTCAAGCGTCTTGAAAACTATCTTAAACGTTTCGACGCCGACCACGGCAAAAATTAATTATGGCAGATAAATTTGTCAGCGCCGCCGAGGCGCTCAGATTGGTCGAAGATGGCGACCATGTCTATATTCAGGGTTCCACCTCAATTCCGGAAGTGCTTGTCGACGCTCTCGCCGACCGTGGAAATGACCTGCGCAACGTAACGGTTTATTCCGGATTTGCCGTTGCCCGGCGTCCCTCTCCTTTGTGCAGACCGGAATATATCGATTCTTTCCTGATCGACTCCTTCTTCGTTTCCAATGCTTTCCGCCAATGGATTGCCGAGGGTTACGGCACGATGACTCCTCGTTTCCTCGGAGAGGTGCCGGCTTTGTTCCGCGACGGGACTTGTCGTGTGGATGTCGCCCTTATCAATTGCTCTCTCCCCAATGAGGAAGGGCTGGTGAGCTTCGGCGTATCCGCTGACCTTGCAGTCTCCGCCGTTGAATGTGCTTCAAGGGTTATCGCCCAAATTAATCCCCGGATGCCTTTCAGCTATGGTGACGCCACGATCCACATCTCTCAGCTCGCCGCCATGGTAGAGGTCGATGAGCCTCTTGTGGAGGTCCCGACTGCCAATCCTACGGATGAAGAAATCAGGATCGGTAATGCCATTGCCGAACTGATCCCCGATGGGGCAACGCTTCAAATAGGAGTGGGTGGAATTCCGAATGCTGTTATTCGTGCCCTCGAAAATCACCGGCATCTTGGCCTTCACACTGAAGCCATGACCGATGGTGTGCTCCCGCTGCTGGAAAAAGGAATAATTGATAACTCCCGGAAAACCGTCATGCCCGGAAAAACCGTGGCCTCGCTTGCTCTTGGATCGAGAAGGCTTTACGACTATATGGATGGCAACCCCGATATTATATTCAAGGATGTGGCCTGGACAAACGACCCTTTTAGGATTGCTCAGAATCCGAAAGTAATGTCTATAAACTCCTGTCTTGAAATTGACCTGACCGGTCAGGTTTGTGCCGATTCCATTGGCAAGAAAATATTCTCGGGAGTAGGGGGGCAGCACGACTTTGTTTACGGTTCCTCGCGTAGCGAAGGTGGCCTCTCTTTCCTCGCCATGCTCGCCACGACCAATAAGGGACTGAACAAAATAAAGCCCGTGCTGACAGAAGGTGCCGGAGTGGTCACAACTCGTTTTCAGACAAACTATATCGTCACTGAGTATGGTGCAGTCAATCTTCGGGGCAAGTCGCTCGCAGAGCGTGCAAAACTGATGATTTCAATCGCTGCTCCGCAATTCCGCGAGGAACTCGAACGCGAGGCTGCCGAACGTTTCGGTCATGCTTTCCTGCGGCTGAGATAATCCGAATGACAATAATTAATAAAGGCCTGATAATTTCGCAATTATCAGGCCTTTATTAATAGCTTAAACTCCTATAGTCACCGACACCATTACCGGCCGGTCGAATGCTCGTGCAACAGACTCTTCAACTTTTCCGGCTATCACCGCTCCCTGTTCAACAGTTAGATTGCCTGCCACGCTGATTCCAATATCAAATATATAATATCTGCCGTGACTCCGACTGCGTATCGTCCTTATCTCTTTAACGCCCGCGACAGTCTCTATTGCCGAGCGGACTTGTGAAATGACTGAGGCCGGTAGAGAATGTTCGACAAGTTCGCGCCATGCGGGAATGAAGAGACGGATGGCGCTTACAACGATGAAGGCTGCAAGTACGAGCGTAACAATCGGGTCGAGGATTCGTAGTTTTTCTCCGAAAAAAATCGAGCAGCCGACTCCGATCAGCGTAGCCAAGGATGCAAACGCGTCTGCCCGATGATGGAGTGCTATCGTGCATAGTGCCGACGAACCCAATTTCTTGCCTGACCGCGTGTAATATCTGTACAAGCATTCCTTCATTAGCATTGCGGCCAGAATTATCCCTAATGTCCAGAGCGCAGGACGTTCCAGGATAGCTCCGTTGACGAAGGCTGCGATTCTCTCGCTTCCTTCCACAATCAGAGTCACTCCGATTGCGGCTATTAAAGCGGATGCAACCAGCGATGCAAACGTCTCGAATTTCCCATAGCCATAGCTATATTTTGCAGTCGCTTTGCGTATGGAGATTCCCACGAAAAGAAACATCACGATATCCGTGGCGAAATCTCCTAATGAATGGAACCCGTCGGCTATCAGGGCGTCGCTGTTTCCGATCCAGCCCCCTATAACTTTGATAGCGCACAGTAAAATGTTCAGCAGACTCCCGGTGGCGATCACCTTCCGAAGTGAACGTCCTTCTTTGTCATCATTCGTTTTTAGAAGGTTTGCTAAGTTCCCGGAGAAGCCTTCATTATTATGCTGATGTATTATCATCAGAAGCGACCCCTTCCTGTGCGAACCGGTACGGGCACGGGCTGCAATGCCGGACGATATTCCCCGTTCAAGTTACGAAGAGCCTCTTTTATAGTGTCAAGTAACTTTTTCATACTCTTATCTTTTTTAGAAGTTCTCAGTTGTTTTCTTTTTATCCATTATCCTAACGCCCCGGTTTCCCCGATGGTTCGCGATTTTCTGCAAATCTTTATCTTTTTTCTTTCAGATTCCCTTTCTTTTCTTCTCCCATATTCAAATCGGCTTCAGCTCTTGATGAAGAATAAATATTATTATTCCTTATCTTTTAGGAAATTAGACTCGTTGAGATAAGAAATTTGAAACATCAGTAACTTATTTTTGGATTGTGAAATATTTTTGATAACTTTGCACCGCGATTCGGCCCGGAAGCCCCGGATTGGGAATGAGGGTGGGTCGCAAGACATTTTAGCGTTTGCTTGGCGCTTTTTTCTTGACAACCGGAAATCTGACAGTTTCATAATTGGAGTCAGGATTGAAGCAACGGTAGATGCCCGTGGTATGCTATGGTTAATCGTAGTCCGTGACGGACTGCGCTATAATCAATATATACCGGCGTAGGCTTCTGCGTTGCTCGTTCACTCCAATGGGCAATGTCAGAGCCTCCGGTTGTAGGACGAGCAACAAGTTCAGATCCTGCGCTTTTTTGTTTTTTTGCCTTAAGGATCTTTGATGTCAGGATGGCGACCTTTAACGCATCCTATCTTGAAACGTGATAAGTTATCAACTATAAACTAAAAACATCAAAGAAATGAAAAAAACGATGCTGGCCATTGCATTTGCGTCTATGGCCTTTGCCGGAGTTAACACAGCCTCTGCTGAAGGTTACAACCGTGTCGGCCTTTCCTACGACCTCGAGAGCATGTCGGCCTCCGATGACACCTACAGCCTTAACGGATTTGGTGTAAGCTACATTCATGGTTTCGGAGTTTCCTCTTCCCATCCTATGTTTGTGGAAACCGGTATCAAGATGTACACCGGCTTTTATGGCGACAAAATCATGGGCTTCTATGATGACGACATTATGAATGTCAACATGAACATCACCAAGCTGACATTCGAGGTGCCCGTTAACTTTACCTATAAGTTCCCTTTCGCTGCCAACAAAATGGCTATCTCTCCATACGCCGGTCTTAACTTTAAGTTTAACACCGTGGCCGATCTCAAGATGAGTGCCGGAGGTTATTCCGAAACGGTCAGCATGTTTGATAAAGATGGCATGGATGCAAATGTTGTCCAGTTGGGATGGCATATCGGTGCGAACTATCAATATAGCCGCTTTTTTGCCGGCCTTAACTTCGGAACGGATTTCATCCGTTTCGCCGAGGATGTAAACACGTTGAACTTCTCAATCACCCTCGGATACTGCTTCTGAGATTAACGAACCCATAATAAAATAATAAGTAAAATTTCCAAGAATGAAAAAGACCTTCAGATTGTTCGGCCTTCTCATGATGGCCGTGATTCTTTCCCTCGGAATGAGCGCCTGCAGTGACGATGACGGCGTGGCGGATCCCTCTACTCACGATCCCGAACTTGTCGGGCTTTGGGCGGAAAAAGGAGATCCCGACAATACCATCCTCTTCGAAAGTAACGGCACGTTCAAGAACGAATTTGACGATGACGGTGACATTGAATGGGTAAAAGGAAAATGGTCCACTTCCGACGGCGAAATTACACTTCGCGTTACATCCTCAAACTTTCCCAACCATATCAAAGAAGTGCAGGGATATTACAAAGTCGTGAATGGCAACATGTTCTACTTGAGTGAAAACTCCTCATTTGTTAACGCCGAGGTTTACATTCGTATAGATTGATTTCTATTTCGAATTAGTTGAGTTGCCTACTCCGGCGGGGAATTTCCCCGCCGGAGTATTTGTTCATGTATATTTCTCTCCTGATATCGACCCCGTCGTAAATGCCTTGGCAATGGACTTTGCCGCGCATGAACGCGCGGCAAAGTCCATTAAGAGAATATAACTGGAATTAATGACAGCCATTGACTTGGATATTAATTTCTCTCAAGTCAATGGGGACGTTAACTTCTTGTCCATTGATGGTTAGAGTAACGGACGTATTTTTAAATACAGTCATTCTCTTAAATGTCATGGTGATCCTCATCTGCTTTCCCTTTTGGGTGGTAACCATGGAAGTGGCATCGTATGTTTTGCCGTCATTATTAAATTTTGCACAGCAAGTTTCTGAGCCGGTCGTAAAATTGTCATCGATAATTACAACGGTGGTTTTTCCATTATTGGTATCAAGACTCTTGAATCTGAATTCCGCGTTTGCATTGATTGCAAAAACTGCGCAAATGATAGTGAATAGTAGTTTCTTCATCTGTTAAATTGCTATTTATGTTTTGTTTTGAGTATGTGTTAGAAATGATTGACTGTTTTAGTCACTACAATGATTCGGTAATCTTTACCGAATCATTGTAGTGTGCAAATATAGCAACAATTTGTTAGAGGCAAGATGGCCCGGAATAGCGTCTCCCGATTTGGGAGCTGATTTGACCGGATTGTTAAAGCCTGCTCATGGATATTGTTTCGATCCTTGCATATTTATAATTGTTTAAACTGTTTTTTTCGCTTTCAGTGACAAACTTTGAAAGTTTTTTTCTTTCCATTGATTTTTAATTCAACTTTAGGATTGGAAAAATGAGTTAGGTGGTCAAATGTCAACTTTACAGTAGCGATGCCTTTTTTTACAGAAATATCTACTGACGTAGCCTTATATTTCTGCCCATTCCATGAAGGAATGAGTTTCACGTCGGAAACAGTATATTGAGCTCCGGCTTTATCATCCGTGAAGATTATGGTCACCTTGTTATCGTAGTTATTAAAAGATTGACAATGAGGCTTGGCAATGGCCGAAAAACTTAATAGGAGGCTTATTAATAGGGTGGTGATATATTTCATAACCGGTAGTATTAGAATCGTGATTTTTCAGTGTTTCCTGCGCCCGTGCCTCGATAGCGGTCGCGTGTCGTATTGAAGCGGTACTGAAGTGTCAGCATTACAGAGCGACCTGGCGAGAAGTCTTTCTGCTGTATCTGAACAGCATCGCTGCATAGATAGAAGTTCCTCTTGGCAGAGTCGAACAAATCCTTGGCCTCTACCGTAATGCTGAATGTGTCCTTGAAAAATCCTTTGTAAATCTTGGCGTTGACATACCAGGGCGTGTTTGTGAGACGTGTATTGTTGTCCCAACCGCGTGTCATAAGTTGTCCATCAACGTTAAGCCGGATGTCAAAAGGAAGATGAATCGAATTCTGCCATTGAAACATGAAGATAGGGGAGTTCATCGAAACTTGCTTGCCATTGACGGGGAGGGTTAGCCATTGCTTCATAATCCCGACATTTACTTTCGGTTGCCATACTCCGACCTGGAAATTACCTCCTGCAAAGGCTTGCAGATAGTGCCGATGATCAAGGTTTGAGATTTGGATAATAGTGGCCTCTCCGTCCGGGCCGTACGGCTCCGTGATATGATACACGCCATCCTTGTAGTATGTGTACGAAACTTGGGCAAAGAAACGATTCCACTGGGCCATATATTCTACAGTCTGCAATTTCGTCGGTTTCAGATAGGGATTGCCTGTCTCGTATGTGAGTCGATTTATATAACTGATCGCACCGTCAAGTTGACCGTATCCCGGACGAATTGTCTTGCCCGTATAGTTAAGACCCATTCTGATTTGCCCTATTTGCGTAGCGATATTGACTGAAGGGAAAACGTTATGGTAGTTTTTACTCTGTCTGTCTTGTAGCAGACCCCTCTCATAATAGTCGAACTTTACATGCTCATAACGTAGCCCGACTCCTATCATAAAGCGCCCGAGCTGCTGCCCCAATTCTGCAAACACGGCGATATTATCCTCATCCACGCGATTATCTGCATCAGGGGTTTCCGGAATATTGGCGGAGAAAATATTGGTGGTTCTTGTATTGCTGTATTCCTGACCGACTTCAATCTGACCCTGCCATAAGGGATAAGTCATCACTAATTTTTCGGCAAACATCCGGTTTCGGTTGGTCGACGTAGTGTTGACCTCGCGGTCATTTCCCATTTCACTTAGTTCATTGTTGAATGTCGTTTCACGACTCTTATACCATATATAATCGGCATTAAAATCAATGTTGAGTTTTCCGACGATTCCATTATAGTAGATATTGGCATTGTGACGCGGAACAGCGGTTGAACTATTGTGAACATCCGAATTATAAATGTCAAGAAGTATGCCGTCCTCCCATATTTCACTCGGGATCGTTCCATCGGTATGGTGGCGGTTCCAACTATTCTGATAGTATGCACCTATACTGTGGCGGTCGTTGATCAGATACGAAAATCCAAGTTTGCCGGTCATGTCATTATAAGATTCTTTACCGATGGTACTCACATATTGGCGATATGTTCCTTGTGAGGTGGTGGTATTCATGTCATTCAACCGGTCAAAACGGTTATTACCTCTCCACCATCCGTAGTTGGCGAATATCTCAAGTCCACCGGTGCGGAATTTAAGATCAAGAGAGTTGCCGGTGCGGAAGTAATGTTGAAATCCGTTATCGGTTCGAAGAGTGCCGCTAAAGCCATCTCCTTTAGGCGCTTTAGTGCGGATACGTATCACAGACTTTACATCGGCTGCGTAAGAAGCACCGGGGTTGGTTATGACTTCTACATTTTTGATATCGCCTGAGTTGAGTTGCGAAAGTTCCTGTAGATCATTGACTTTCCGACCATTGATATAGATTGCCGGAGAGCCTTTACCGAAAACTTCAAGGGTGCCTCCATTGTCAACAACCATCGGAACACGCACAAGTACATCATTGGCTGTTCCGGCAACAGCAAGGGAACTCCCCTCAACATTAGTCACCAATCCGTTTCCTTTCATTGTGGTAGTCGGACGAGAGGCTTTTACAACAACTTCGCCCAATTCTACTGCTGAAGGATGAAGCGTAATATCCCCTATCTCTCCCGATCCCGGAACATCTGCAGTAGTGCTCTCATAGCCGACGAATGATACTTTAGCCTTTAGATCGCAGTCTATATCAGTCGGGATTGAGAAGAGGCCTCCGGCATCGGATATACCTCCGGCAATAAATGTTGAGTCGCAGTATATTACCACATTTGCAAAGTCAAGCGGCACATTGTTTTCGTCAAGAATGCGACCTTTTATGTCGCGACTGTAAGCCGCTAACACTGCTAAGAGTGCAGTTAGAAAGAGAATGGTCTTTTTCATCGTGTTTGTTTTTTGAGTTCCATTAGTGCATCGATAAGGCTTCCATCAAGGTTTATCCCTTTTCCTTCCATCTTATCATTTATTTTCTGTTTGATATCACTGAGTACATTACTGTCGAGGTCCTCCCACGACAGAATTTCGGAACCGTCACTGTTAGTTGTGATTCGTGCATTATGCCCCGTTTTGTTTCCGGCTGCATCGCATATATTAAAGATGACTACGGCTTGGAATTTACCATCTTCAAGGTCGTGCGTATCTGCCAGACCTATGTATTCGACACCGGTGATAGAGTCAAGATAATTGAGAGTCGCTACGCCGATATTGCGGTCGCGCCGGTCGCCTTGACCTATATTCCATCCACACGATATCAGCGTGGCTTGTGCCATTATTATAGCAATGGCGAGCATTAAGATTTTCCTTTTCATTTTGCGTTAGTTTTGATTTTCTGTTGCAAAATTATGTCTGAAGCGATCTTAATACCTAATATAAAAGTCTTAATATAAGAAATGCAACCAGCTGAAAATCAGTGGTTGCATCTCTTGAAAGTCTTAATTTCGGAAAGTCGGGTCTTAATCGGTCTTAATCGGGAGTCTTATCTCGGAGAAATGTCACGATATCTTCCTTTTCGGGCACTCCGAGTTTCTTGCGGATTGATGATTTCCGAACATAGATTGTGGATGTGGTCTGTCCGGTGATGACGCTGATTTCTTTGGTGGAAAATCCGGCAACCATCAGCACTATTATCTGCTTCTCCTTTGCTGTGAGCACTTCGCCGTATGAAGATTGAAGTTTATCGTAAAATCCGGAATAAAGTGTGTTTATAACCTCAAACACGTTATTCCAATTGACGAGTTCTCCCTCTGTATCACTTTCAATAGATGATATTTTGCGAAGCATCTCCCGGTTCTGCTCCGTGGGAGTTTCGGCTACCATCTTGATAATACCGAGTTGCTGAAGCATGGCGCGACGCAAAGCCTCAGGCGTATGGTCTTCTTCAGGCATCTGAGCAGGGGTGGATTTGAGTTCGTCAACCATTTTCTGCAATGCTTCAGCGCGTTCCTCATTTTCTCGTTCGCGCAGTCTTCGCTGTCTTATAATCCATGCCGCACATACCGTAATTATAAAAGCAAGGAGGGCAACAATAAGAATAACGACCGTCTTTTGCTGATTCTCAGATTTGAGAGCCAAAGCCCGGCTCTGTTGCTGTAATGCACTGCGTTCACTCTCCCATTGTGAGGCCTTAGCCCGGTTGTAACGTTCTTGTTGACGATTGTTAAAGCCATTGACATGCCCCAGTTTCATCCGGCCATGCTGCTTAAAGTCAATCATTGTGCGCAGAAGATTACTGTAACTTCGATAGTAGTAGGTGTCATCCTCATTACGAAGTTCAATAGCGAAACTGTCGGCAATAGCGAGTTCTTTAGCCGCGAGGCTTAAATTGCCTGAATTAAGAGAGTTCATAGCAAGTTGAAGATGCAGGATGTCGGCTGCTCCGTTGTCGGGCGAAGATGTCTTAAAGAGTCTCTTCACAACTTTATTGCTCTCATCCGTACGCCCCATCTCTCCCAAAATCTGGGATTGCTCCAACTCAAACATAAAGTGTTTGTCACCCCACTTGTGTAAACGTGCATACTCTATCAGTTCTTCGGAGAGCAACAATGCTGAGTCAAGTTTTTCAGCATTTTCGTAAGCACTCAAGAGCATATATTTGGCTTCGATTTGCCGGAGGGTATCGTGCTCAATAGCAACTAATCGCCTCGCAAAAGGTATCAGGGTTTTTCCCTGATACTCCGATGTTCCGAGTAGCACCCGAATGCGGAGCGTTGGTGCAACCAAAGAATCAGGAAGATTCTGCAGGCGAACGATAGAATCAAGCATGGCAATTGCTCCCGGAGTATCCCCCACCCAAAATTTATACCATGCGTAAGCGGTGCCGGAACGTACATCTCTTATCACATCTTTCCCGCTATAATATTTGTGAGCGAAAGATACCAGAGAGTCACCAATCATCGAACGGTTCTGCTTCATGTGCCCGTAAGCAAGCAGATAATGATACTTGGCCCGCAGGGTATCTGCTTTAAAATTTGACGCGTCAATTTGATCTAAAATCGCCATTGCGCTGTCAGGGTTAGTCTGCATGAGCCTCTCCGCCTTATTTATCTCTTTATTATAGTGGGAAACCGCATCGTCGCATGATACAACGCACAGTGCCATGACTGCGGATATCAAATATGATACTTGTCTTATAGTCCTTAACTTCATAATTGTTCTTCCTCCCATTTTACATGGAATCAACGTCTTGCGTGCGAATTATCTCAATAATCCGTAAACATGGGTTTGGCCGGGTTGAGAAGACCATGTAGATCTTACATTCTTGAAAGGTATGCAATCTCACATATAACAGCCCTTGGCTTCATCTTGCTTCATCTTGCTTCATCTTGCTTCATCTAAAAAGTGAGCCCCCGGCTATTCTTCCGGATGCTGGCTGGGCAGGTTCTCTCGATACTGTTCAACCCAATGGTCTCATTATTTTTTGATATGCAAAGATACTATAATTTTTTAAGAGCCCAACCCACAAGAAATGTTAACGTCAGGGTTGCAGAAATGCCTCGGATTCAGTCATGCAGTATGGGGTTGTGAGCCTGACGATATATATCAACTATAAACTGAATTTTTGAAAAAAAGTTGCTGAAAATTTAACAATTAAACAAAAGTTTACTAATTTTGTAATACCATAAGGCACACAACTTAAAACTCTTCACTATGACAGACGAAGAATTTCAAAAGGAGGTTCAAGACCTTGTTGAAATGCTCAATATCCTCCACCTCATAAAGGACAAAGGCCGAACAAAGTGCCTCAAACGATAAATCAGAGCACAGCTAATCAAAAAATCCTCAAAGGACATGGACAAAAAATCTCCCGTTTCCTCTCCGGAGAGAGATTAAAAACCTCAAAATATATGACACAAGAAGAATTTAGTGATAAGCACAAAGAAAATCCTATCCTTTCCAAGATTGAGGATTTAAGGGAAAGCGACATAATGTGTGTTCTGAACGCATCCTATATTGCTGAACGTTTCTTTGGAAAATCAAAGAGTTGGTTTTCTCAAAAGCTCAACAATCATATCAAGAACGGCTCTCCATCAGAGTTCACGGACTCTGAGATTGAGACGCTAAGAAACGCATTATACACCATCTCTATTGAACTACAAGAGATAGCCGACGAACTGCAATAAGAGTAATATCTTCGTCTGTCAAACGTTTGCAGAAGTCGGAATCCCGGCCCGATTGACCTATAAAGTCAGTCGGGTTTTTCTTTCCATTAGCATACAATGGCATGGATACCGAGAAAAAATAGCTTTACTAAGAGATTCTATAAGATTACCAATAAGAATTGACACTAGTGTCTCTTAAAAAATGTTAATCAAATTCGAAGTCAAGAGTTGGATGGC
>CAMWRW010000046.1 GCA_947176755.1 uncultured Porphyromonadaceae bacterium | reverse complement strand
GGATAAAGGGCGGCGTCGGCGGCCGTGAGCAAACCCAGTGTGAGAGCCACGATGCCGGTGTAGGCGATCATCACCGGCTGGAAGGGGAGGACCGGAATAACGGTGGCGATTGCTCCGTAGATCAGAGGGACGGCGCTCAGATATGAGGCCACGATTGCGTCCGACCGAATGCCGTGGAGATAAACGCCGACAAGCGAATTTTCATGAAGTTCCGAGCCGTGTCCCTTCAGATTATACAAGATAAAAATCGGTTTCTGTATGAGCAGGAACCATCCCAGGCAGCATAGCCAGAATATGAATGAGTAGAGTAGGAAGGACGCCAAAATCGTTATGTGTTAGAGCGTGATAAGTTAAATTTTTAAAGAGAACCGGCAACAATCTCCGCCACTGTCCGAGGGGAAAGACGGCGCATGCAGGCGAGATTCCCGCGAGGACATTCCGGACCGCCGGCAACCGAGCATGGCTGGCAATCAACGCCTGCGAGCAGCGAGTCGGAAGGTTGCTGCCCGTAAGGAGCGAAGCCACAAAGAGGAGTTGTGGCGCCCCAGATGGTCACAACCCGTGTCCCGACAAGGGATGCGAGGTGCTGATTGGCCGAATCCATCGACACCATTACATCCAATTCCTGCATTAGTCGCAGTTCATCCTCCAACGCAAACTTTCCCGCAATGGAACGACATCCGGGGTAACGCGAGGCGAGTTCGCCGAGCATTGCGGCTTCTTCGCCGCGCCCTCCGAAGAGAATAACCTCGATGCCTTTGGCCGTGAGCCGGGGAATCACTTCCTCAAGCATATCAAACGGGTATGTTTTCGTGTAATATCGGGCCACAGGAGCTATTCCGACAACCGGATGATGAAACTCCGTAGTAAGAGGTCGGTCTGACAGATCAAGTCCGGAAAAGGGGAGGCAGGGAGGATACTCCGGCCCGTTTGCCGAAGGGTACATTTCCGGCATTTTCAGCCCGAGACGTCGGAACACATCAACATATCGGGCCACGAACGATTCCTGGGCCAACTTCTCGGAGAGCGCCTTCTTCCTTTGGGAGCGTTTCTTGTCGACTATTTCCACTCGCTTGCCGCGAAGCCTGAAGTAGGTATCGATCGCCCATGTCCGCGATACGTTGTGGAGGTCAGCCACGGAGTCAACGCCTGTGGCGGCAAGTTCCTTAAAGAGCTTGCTCCATCCCCTTAACCCTTTGATGTCGCGGATCGCAACGGGAAGGATCTTCACGTTGGACGGCGGATTAATGAAGAGTCGGCTGAAGAACGGAGTGGTGGCCACGGTGAAATCTCTCTCGGGATTGGCGCCGGCTACGGAATAGATTGCCGGAATCGTCATGGCGACATCTCCAAGGGCTGAGAAACGCAGGACGAGGGTGTGCGGTCGGGATTCTCTCATTTTATCTGTCCGGTTTGGCGGAAATATCTGTCAAGAACTCCGGCCATTGCCAGAGACTCGATCTTGGGGTTGCGGAACTGGTTGACCCATTGATGGGCGTTCTCTATAATCTCACGTGCTTCAGCAGGATGAGCGAGGAAATATTCAAGGCGTTCAAAGAGGTCGGAATAATCGGGACTTATCTCTATGTAGTGTACATTCGGCAAAAGCTTTCCTTCCATATACCAGGATTCCACAGTTGGACGAGGCATCACCGCGATGGAATTGCTCGACATCACCCATTTCAAGTTGGTGGCCACATCATTCCCCTGCAAGGTCATAATGAACTTATGGCGCAGTTGTTCCTCAATCGAAAGAAAGGGCCGGAGATATTCCGGTTTGAATGAAGCGCAATCCGTGGCGCCGAAATCAGCATGCGGATTGTCGATATAAAGACGCAACAACTCCTCTCTCCAGGGACGTCCGCCGATTGCATTGCGCGACACGGGAATGTCTCTCTTTTCGGAAAAGTCCAGCCGGTCGGCAACAAAATTGAAATGTCTCAGACTGTTAAGTCTGCATATCACATTGTCGGTCGGGCCTTCGGAGACAGGTCGGCTCTTGACGAGTGTAGGCCGATCAAGTTCATAATATATATCGCCGGGAAGCCAGCGGAAGAAAAGTCCCGGTTTTGATTGACGGATATAGGGGTAGAGATCGAAGAAATAGCCGGAATGCCGGGTTCCTTTGGCCGGGTCCGGATCGGGCATTCGGAATGCCTCGGTAAGGATTGTGTCCCGGCCGGCGACGTCGGATCCTTCAGGAAGACGACAATAATACTCCACCCGGCTTTCAAGTGCAATCCGCTGCTCCGGAGTCAGGTTGCGTTCCCATTTCCGGAGAGGCATGCGCCATAGAAAGTCGGGCAGGTAATAGCGCGCATACCCGCGCGCATAATATCCCATCCGGCGGAGTGTCTTTTCAAGTCCCATCCGCAAGAGGTCGGATTAGTTCTGTTCGCTGAGATACTTCTCGACAGCGGCGATATCCTTCGGAGTGTCGACCGACAGCGATTTGCAGTGACAGTTATAGTAATAAATCGGCTGATGGTTTTCGAGGAAACGGAAGGAGTCGTTTTCCTCAACTTTCTCAATCGGGCCGCGCGGAGTGTCGTGGTAGAAATCGAGTGCTTTGCGCGTGAAGGCGCCGACGCCGACAAATTTGTGATAGATAACGTCGAGACTTCCCTTAGGATAGGGAATGGGGCTGCGAGAGATGAAAAGGCAGCGGTCGTCGGCGGCCGTGACAATCTTCAGATTGGTTGCATCGACAACTTCAACAGGATTCGTGAAATCTGTCATGAGGTTCGACACATAGAAGGAATCGGGATCAAGGTCCGCCGGGATACATTGCTCGATGGCTTCGCGGCGGAGAAGGGGCTCGTCGCCGTTTACCATAACATAGAGGTCGGCCTCTACGCGGCGCGAAACTTCATAGAGCCGTTCCGTGGCCGTGTCATGGTCGGAAGAGGTCATGATCACCTTCGCTCCGAACCCCTCGGCAACTTCGCGGATTCGGTCGGCATCAGTGGCGACAAGCACTTCGTCAAAGCGGTCGACTTCGCAACAATGTTCGTAAACCCACTGGATCATCGGACGGCCGTTGATCAGCGCAAGCGGCTTCTCAAAGAAGCGTGAGGACTCGGCGCGAGCCGGAATCACACATATTATTTTCATGCTTTACTTTTTTTGCAAAAATAATAAAAAATCAGTTATCCCTCCTCTCTTCCGACAGTGAAGTTTTGTTCAACTTCATTATTTGAACAGCCAGCGTCTGTGGCTCCACAGCCAGAGTTGCGGCTGTCGGAGAATATTGGCCGCAAGAAGGCGTGTGTAGGCTGCCGTGTAGGGATATTCCATTTCTTTCTCCTTCTCGTCGGGGATAACCGGGAGGAAACGGAAGAGGTAGTGCCCGCGACTCTCTTTGGTGATGTCAAGGTAAAAATATCGCGCTCCTACTTTACGTCCGATTTTCTCCCCTCCTACGTTGAAGGGCGTGTTATGTCCGAGGAATTCAATATGCAACGGCACGATTTTGCTGTTGGGCCGATGGTCGGCCACGAACCCGATCACGAATGTGCCGTATTCGCGAGCCAGAGACAGACATTCGCGGTAGGCTTGATGCTGTGTGATGAGAACGGATGGAAACCGATTCCTTATTTTTGTCATCAGACGGTTGAAGGCCTCATCGCGCGCCGGCTTGTATATTTCTCCCGAAATCCGCGGTTCGGTGTAAGTGTATTGAATATAGGGAACCCATTCCCAGTTTGCAAAATGTGCGGTAAAGAGAATAATCGGAATGCGCTCTTCTCCCGTTGCCTGCACTGTGTCCGATCCCTCCACACGAATTCGCGACGCGAGCTGGCGATCTGACACATGGAGCAGTTTCACCGACTCCACAATCGTGTCGCATAGCTGAGAGTAGAACCCGCGTTCTATTTCACGAAGGCGCTCGGGCGTGGCCTGCGGGAAAACCTCCGAAATGTTTCTGCGCACGACTTTGCGTCGGTAGCCGACAACTCGCCCCAGTATGAATGCAAGTATGTCGCTCAGAATATAGAGCAGCCTGAAAGGAAGACAGGCCAACGAGCGACAGACACCGTAATAAATGAAATAAAGAAATTTTTCTTTCATTGTTTGGTTGCGGAATTATGAGGGAGGGAGCCCAGAATAGAGTTTGCAATTTTCTCGGTTGCTCCGGAATTGCGGTCAACAAATTTGCGGGCTTTCTCCTTTATGGAATCGCAAAGCTCCGCATTCGCCAGCAATGAATCATACCATGAAATGAGCTCCTCCGGGGTCGATACCATCGTGCCCACTCCCGCTTCCATAAGTTGAGCCGGAGAGATTTTGCGTTCGATTCTGGGTCCGAACGCAACAGGGAGACCGTAGACCGCAGCCTCCACAAGACTGTGAAGATAGGGCGTGAACCCTCCGCCGATATAGGCGCAGTCTCCATATCTGTAAATAGAGGCAAGCTCTCCGACGTAATCTATCACAAGACACTGGATTGCCGAGAAATCGGTCGATTCCGAGCAGTTCGAATACCGGATTGTGCGTTTCTTGATGGCGCGGACAATCCGCTCGATATGATTGCTCCCCACATCATGTGGAACGATGAGGAACTTCCGCTCGGGATGCTTATTCGCCACCGCGGCCACGAGTTCCAGATCATGCTCGTCGTTCAGGCTTCCTGCGATAAGAAGAAAACTGTTGCCCCGGAATTTCTCGATGATCGGATTGGAATAGGGTTTCGCTGCAATCGCGAGTGCATTGTCATATAGGGGATCGCCCGCACATTCAGCAGTCATGACTCCAAGTCCGGCGAGAAGCTCGCGCGAACTTTCATCAAGGGGGAAAATCCGCCGGTAGCATCGAAGGTCGGCCCGGTAGTCAGTGCCATACCATTTGAAGAACACCGATCCGCGACGAATCAGGGCCGAGACAAGAAAAACCGGAATCTCCCTCCTTTTAAGCTCGGAAAGATAATTATGCCAGAACTCCGAGACCATAAATACGGCCGCATCCGGACGGATACAATCAATAAATTTTCTGACATTTCCCGGGGAATCAAGCGGAAGATAGTAGACTTCCGGATAGAGATCCTTTTTACGGCTGACGACTTCATATCCGGAAGGGGAGAAGAACGTTATCACGACATCAACTGTCGGATCTTTGCGCAGGCTTGCGATAATCGGGCGGGCTATTGCAAATTCGCCGAGGGAAGCGCAATGAATCCATACCCTGCGTCTTCCTCCTGTTGCCGCTCCCGCACGGCTCGCGGGCCCTATCGGATCGCGCTGGGCGCGTAGAAAACGTGCCGTCTTCGAACCCGTGTTGCGGGTCCATAGCCGTGAAGCCGCTCCGGCACACCGGGCGGCTATCGTCATCGTGAGATCGTAGATAGGACGCGTATTGATCGACATCGCTTTTCTCTTTCCCCTTTCCCCCTGCTTTATCCTTGTGCAAAGTTAATCTTTTTTTCCTAATCCGCCAAAGTTGGCTATCTTTGCAGTCAAATCCCTGCTCGCAATGATAGCTATTCTCACATATTTCTTCGATTCAATCAATTCTCTGGAGGTGAATTTTGCCAACTCTATTTTCCGTCTTGTGCTTAGTATGGCGTTGGGAATGGTGGTGGGAGCCGAAAGGAAGCGAAAGGGGCAGACCGCAGGCATCCGCACATTTGCTCTCATTTCGATGGGGTCCTGTCTGGCGATGCTTTTGTCGATCTATGTCCCTCAGGTCTACATGGGACTTAAAAACGGCGACCCGGGAAGAATAGCGGCTCAGGTGATCACGGGCATTGGTTTCCTCGGTGGCGGCGCTATGATTCACATGCGCGGTGCGGTCCGCGGCCTGACAACGGCCGCCGGAATCTGGATGACGGCGATTATAGGCATGACAGTCGGAATCGGGATGTACTTTATCTCAATAGGAGCCACCGCCCTTATCCTGCTGACTCTTGTCAGCTTCGAACAATATGAAAAACATCGGAAACTCGGTCAGGTCTCGAAAGTTGTCAGCGTGACGGTCGGAGGAATCATATCCGATATTGCTCCCTATAAGAAAGCCTTCAGCGAGAATGGAGTTCATCTGTCGACCTACAACGTCGAATACGATTATGAACACGACCGCACAGAACTGAATTTTGTCGTGCTCGCGCACGCTTATATCGACCTGATGCCGATGCTCTCGGAAGTCGGCAAACTCGGCCACACCAAACGCATCGTCCTTTCCAATCAACTTGACATTTAATCCGATTATTCGGATATGTGGTTCTTGGGCAGCCTGACCACATCTGTATATATCTCGAAAATAGCGTTCAGAACATAACGCAAATCCTTTTCATTTCCTTGCATGGAGAGTATGCGGAGCATCAGTTCGCGGTAACGGTCGGTGATGTAGGCGCGTTCGATCACGCGGATCACCTTCTCCAGTTCGTCGCGAGCCGGATTGTAATGGCCCATCATGAACATCGTTGAGAAGCCGTTGAGTGTCTCGACCATATAGCGCAGGGTCGTCTCGTCGGTCTCATGAAGGCGAATGAAGGATATGAAGTCGTCGCAGCGATAAAAATATTTCTCGGTCTTTATTTGTTTTTCATCCTCTCCGGATCCTTCGGATTTCTTCTGCGACGCGGAGGATGTCGGTTTCCCCGAACGTATAATGCGTAGGAAATCAAACACGGATTCATCGGAGATGATGTCGCTGTAGGTCACCGGGCGAGTAAGCGTAAGTCCTGCGAGCGATTTCGCCCTGCTCAATGCAACATAAAGTTGTCCTTGAGCGAAAATGTGGCTTTCGAGATCGATCACTACCTTGTTGTAGGTCTGGCCCTGAGCCTTATGGATAGTGAATGCATATCCAAGTTTGAGTGGAATCTGGCGTGTGTGCTGAATGAGACGTCCCCGTTTCAGCCTGCGCGTGTCCCGGTCATAAATCATATTGTATCGGGCGGCTTCATAATGACTCTTGAAGCCGGGATAGCATACGGTCTGTCCGGTCCTGTCAATCCTGATGTCGAAGATGTCGTTATAGTGGCAGCCGACAATCGTGCCGAGGTCTCCGTTGACATAGCCTGCACGACGATAGGAGGTGGTCAGCATTACTCTGGCGCCCGGCTTATATCGGAACACTCCGTCGAATTTCGTCGGAACGACAATCTTGTCGGCGAGTGTCCTCGCGGGAGCCTCTCCATGGAGAAACTCCACAATCCCACCCGAGGCATCGAACATCTTGTAACGCGCCCGGCTTTCGAATGTCGGACCCGGCAGTCGGTCAAGATGGGCCTGATTGATGAGCGTAACTTCTCTGTTGGCCGCCGCGATATAGACGGCATCCTGTGGAACTTCATCGCTGACCCGTCGGTTGATTCGCTCGATCACCGCCACTTTCCCCTCCGGAGTGAGAGGATGTCGGAATGCATCGAGAAGACGAGTGAATTCCGGATCATTCTGTTGGCGGAACGAATGTGTGGGCTCAAACAAAGTTATTGCTCCCGGGTTTTCCTTCACGACCGGAGCCTCAAAGAAATAGGGCCCGCCGTAAACCTCGTGGAGATACTCCTCCGTTTCCTTCGAATCGACCACGGGAGGCAGCTGGAAAAGATCTCCGGCCACAACGATAGGGATTCCTCCGAAAGGAAGCTCGTTTCCAACAGCCCGCGATAAGAGCTGATGAAGCATTTCAAACATATCCGAACGCACCATCGAGATTTCATCAATCACGATTATTCGGTGGCGTAACAGGCGCTGACGCAGAAGCTCGACCCGCTCGGGAGTGATGTTAGCCGGATCTTGGAATCCCTGGTCGGGAGAATCGATAATATCGAAGAAAAAGGAATGAAGCGTGTGTGCGTTGTTGTAGAGGGTGGCGGCTGTGTTTGTGGGTACAAGCACGAGAACGCCCTCTATTTCATTCTCCAGCCTGTTGATTAGAAAGGTCTTTCCGCTGCCGGCCTTTCCATGAATGAAAGTAATGCCCGCGCAATCGAGTGGTTGCGTGCCTGCGGCCGCATGCTTGACAAGCCGATCCGCAATTTCACGGATATAGGAGAAAATTTCCTCCTGTGTGCACGCTTTGGCTTCGGGCCAGTCTGCCGGGGGCTGAATCAGCCACTCTTCAGGGGCATCTGTCGGCGTTCCCTGCGAAGGATCTCCGGAGTTGCCCTTTCGGTCAAGAATAGAATTGAATTTCCCGATCAACGACATTATGACGCAACGCTTATTGATTATTTATGGGGCTCTGATTGCTCAATCAGGGGATACTTTGTCATTACCTCTTTGCAAAGATAATCAATTCTATTTAAATTCTTACAATTCCGGAAATTCCTTTCGTTTGCTATTATCTCGGTAAGACACCTCTCTTCCGGGCGTGCCGTCGGCGCGAAAAATGATGGGATGAAAATTGGGGCCCGGGTTTGACTGTGACCCGAGCCCAACTGATATCAATCAATGACTTTCCTGGCGTAATTATCAATGTATACTCCCTTTTGTCCGTCAACGTGAGGAGTGCCGTCAAGATTCACTTTATCCTTTCGTCTGATTTGTGTCTCTGTCTCCGGGACTGAAATTCCTGAGCCGGATGTGTCGTAAATGACTTTCCCGTTTACTATTACCTTTGTGACGTATGAGGATCCTCCAAGTAAATCTGCGTATAGATTATGTATAGGCCCCGATTCAGATCCAATCCCGCTGATCCATATATTGGGATAAGGTCCTTGAGAATATTTTTTACGATTTATTTAGCATAATCTATTATGTGATTCAGTCAAAAGCGTCGGTCGTTTTTTAGGGCTTCTACCGCCTTTTTGCTCCTTTTATATGCGTTATGCGGGCAAGTTAATTTTTACAATGAAATTATGTTCTGAAGTTCCAAATAATATTGTATCTTTGTGGAATATAGCTCCTCCTCCGGGTGTTAGTCGGAATTAGGAATTTTGTCGCTAATCCGGAATATGGCCGGAGGGAAGGAAAATGTCTGGTCTTTCCAATCGGTTCACATTATGACAACGATACATTTTTCTCCGGATTACTCGGGTAATCTCTATCTTGTTCCCGACGCCGGAAATGTAATGATGGATGTAACGGCGGCCAATCTCCCGGGATTGGTGGCTTTTCTCGAGTTACGTCTTGGTCTCCATTATTCATTTTTGGCCCCGCATACTCGACTGGCCAACTATCATAAAGCTCTTGCGCGCCACATTGCGATGAATCCCCACAGTGTGTTTGCCCGCTCGTTTGCAGCGGCAGGACTTTCCACAGCTTCCCGCCTTCTTGAATGGAGGGATAAACTCAGGCGCGCAGGATGGGAATTCAATGGAGAGGAAGCGAGCCGCAGAATAAAGGAATTAATCGAGGTGGAAACTTATTTTGAGGAAAATCCGTCAGGCGATCTTCTCGATAGAATCGAACGCCTTCTTACGTTTATTCACCGACATGATTGCCGATTCGGGGATCTTGAAGTTATCATGCCATGTTCCCTTGATTTGCTTCCTCCCTTGGCCGGCGTTGTGTTGAAGACGTTGTCGGCCAACGGAGTCGCTTTACGCCTTTTGCCTGACGCCCCCGATAATGATTCTGACCTTGCGTTTATCAGGCGAATTCTGCTCGCGTCCCCTGAGGATCTCCCCCCGGGGATGAAATTGCGTGGCGACGGCTCGTTCCGTGTTTGGCATTTCGCCGATGAATTTGCAGCCGGAGAGTATCTGGCGCATAATTTGACCGACCCGTCAATGGTTGTGATAAACCCGGCCAACCGAAGGCTTGACAACTGGCTTCGCGCCTCGGGCCGTCCCCTCTCCGGCTCCTCCACCGGAAGATGCGCCCCGCGAATCACGCAGATGCTCATGCTCGGAATCAATCTTTTCGGCGATCCTCTCGACCTTAATGCTCTTGTGGAATGGCTCTCCCTGCCGGTCCATCCTATCGACGGCCTTACACGCAGAAAACTCGCCGATATGATTGTCGCCAAAGGGGGATACCGCAATGACGACTGCCGCCGGATAGTGGAAGACTATATCGAAGGGAAACATGTCTATCTTGACCCTGAGCAACGAGCACTTCCCGAGGAGGAACAACAGAAGTTGCGCGATAAAGAGAAGAAAAGCAGAATAATCAACGCCCGGTGGTTTCTTCCTTCCCCTGAGAGAATGCAAGACCGGCTCTGTGTGGCCGACTTGCGCGAGTTTGCCTCCCGTCTTGGCTCTTGGGCCACGAGGCAGGCTCATTTTATGTCGGAGAGAATCGCAGCCTCCGCCACACGCGACGGCTCTCGTCTGCATCCTATGGTGGTCGAACAGCTTCATGATGTCTCCGAAATGTCGGAATCCCTTCTTATCCTTCTTGAAGGCGTAGCGACGGTGGATATCGAGAGGTCGGTGGTCGATGCCTGGATAAGCACTTTCAATAGAAACAGATCATACACTCATGCCGAGTCCGAGGTCGATTCTTTGGAAGTCATCGATTCTCCGTGGAAATTAATATCCATTGCTCCGGAGGTGGTTTGGATTGGGGTTGAGGCCAGGCGGGATATAACTCCGGAGTTGGCGTTTCTCTATCCTTCGGAAAGAGAGCGTCTTGAGGCCGGAGGATATATTACTTCCTTCGGAGAGGACGCCGAACGCAGATATCGGGAATATGCATCGCTTGCCCCTTTGCTACGCACATCCGGACGTCTCACGATTGTGGTCTGCTCAACTCGCGACGGCGAGCCGACAGAAGCTCATCCGCTGCTCGTAAGGCTTCGCGAACAGATTGAGAACTTCTCGGAGGTGGCGGAAAGTTCTCCGCGTTTCGATATGAATGAACTTTTGAAGGTGACGTCCGTGCAAAATTACGTTGATGCTGCGAAAATAAGATTCCGGAATTCCTCCGATCTCAGGTTGCCTTCTCATTTGAGTCCGACGGTGATAGAGACTCTCGTTTCTTATCCATTGGATTTCCTGATGGAACGAGTGCTTGGCATCACCTCGGAGGGTCGCGCGGCGATGAAGGATCTTAAAGCTACGCAAGGAACCGTGGCACATGCTGTGATTGCCGAACTTTGCACAGCTCCCGAGGGGGAGCCCCCGATTGATGGCGATGCTTTGGCGGCTGCTGTCGACACGCGCTATGAAAGCGTATTCGAACGTCAGATCGAGGCTTTCGGAGGATTGTTGCTTCTGACTGAAAATAAGTTGAATATCGGCGTGCTCCATGATGATCTCCGCAACTGTCTTGACGTGTTGGCCTCGATTCTCTCCGATAACGGGCTGCACGTCGTGGCTACCGAAAAGTTCATTCAGCATAAGATGGGTTTCTCGCTCCCGCCGTCGGAGAAAGATCCCGACCGGGATGTGCTCGGATATGTCGACATGTTGCTTGAAGATTCTGCCGGAAATCAGGTGGTGTTCGATTTCAAATGGACATCCGGAAATTATTACCGGCGGCTGCTTCAGAACAACAGGTCTATCCAGCTTGAACTTTACGGCCATATTCTCCATGGAATGACAAGACGCCCGGTCGGACGTCTGGCCTATTTCCTTATGCCCGAAGGAAGACTCTTAAGTCGGTCTCCTTTCAAGGGCCCTCATTGTCTGTTGATACAGGATGATGAGGATTCTCCGGGTGAGACAAATCTTGTTGAAAAGGTGGTTAACTCTGTTGAGTATCGATTGGAGGAACTGCGACGTGGAGAGCTCGAGACAAATGGAGATTTTAACGAACTGGATTATGTGGCCGATACGTCCGGTCATGGACTTTTGCCTCTCGAACTTGATGAAAATACCAACAGAAAGATTCTCAACCGATTCTCAAATTACGGTCACTTTCTAAAATAACCGGGCGATGCACAGGAATATTACATATATAAACGCCGGAGCCGGCAGTGGGAAAACATATACTCTCACGAAAATATTAGTCGGCCTCATCCGCGATGGAGGAATTGATCCCGAACGTGTGATTCTAACCACATTCACGGTCAAGGCGGCCTCGGAATTCCGGGAGCGTGTGAAAAAGTCGCTCTATCAGGAGGGCCTTTTTGAGGAGGCTTCCCGCCTCGATTCCGCCCTCATAGGAACGGTTCATTCTGTTTGTCAGAGGCTTATCACCAAATATTGGTTCAATCTCGGACTCCCTCCCGAAATGGGTGTCATCTCCGAAGATTCCGCGAGAGTTTATCTCTCGCAGTCGCTTGCCGAACTTCCGACGAAGGCCGAACTGAAGGAACTTCACGACTTCGCTCGGTTTTTCGACATATCCCGCACGGAAATCGGTCGGGCCTCCACTCTTGACTTTGACTATTGGCATCAGGAACTCAACCGGATAATTGAATTTTCCACAAGTTATGAAATTCCTGATTACGCGGAAAGCCGTCGAAAATCAAAAGAATTCCTCCTGTCGCTTATTGATCCGGCAATCAATTATGAGATATCTTCCGATGAATTTCGGGATATGCTGAAAGAAGCAACTGACTCGGTCAACTTCAACAATAGAATCCGGGATAAGAAGAAATATCTTGACTCCTTCCGCGAACTTGACAGGCGGGAGCGACGCAGGAATGCATCCTGGTATCGCGATGTGTCGGAAGTGTTTAAGCCTACATACGGGCCAATATGCAGGCGAGTGGCATTGCGCGGTGCGGATGTCTATCGTTCGGAGATGGTCGGAGACATGGTCGGACGACACATAGACCTTCTTTTTGATCTCGCCTCCAGATGGCGCGACCGATATGCCGAATTCAAGCGCATCAAGAATGTGCTTGACTATAACGACATGGAGAAATATATGCGCACTCTGCTTTTAAATGAAGAGACGGCCGCTGAAATTGGAAGGGAATTCCATTATCTTTTTGTTGACGAATATCAGGATTCTTCTCCTATTCAAGTGAAGATCTTTCGTGATTTGAGCAGTCTTATGCGTCACAGTTATTGGGTCGGCGACTATAAGCAGGCTATCTATGGCTTCCGCGGTTCTGATGTGGAACTCGTGAAACGTGAGGTTGACATGATCGAGAACTCTCCATCATGCTCCACGGAAACCCTCTCCGATTCCTATCGTTCTCTTCCCGACCTCGTGGAGCTCGCCAATCGGGTCTTTACTCAGACCTTTTCCGGAACGCTCTCTCCTGACAAGATTCGGCTTAATCCCACGCGCACGAACGATAACGGTGAGGTCTCCCTCCGCTATTTCCTTACGGAAGGGAAGAAGTCTGAAATAGCATCCGGAATCGCTCTTCATCTGATGGGCCTGCTGCGCGAGGGAGCGAAACCTGACGAGATATGCGTCCTTGCCCGAAGCAATTCCGAGCTGGCAGACATTGCAATCGCGCTGAAAGATAATTTCAATATCCCTTCCGGAAGAGACGATCTTCCTGTGGCCGATACGCCCGAATGGCTTCTTGTCAAATCCCTCCTGCTGATTGTCGACAATGAGGCCGACAAGTTGGCGAAGGCCACAGTCGCTTATCTTGTCGAACCGGACTATACGCTAAAAAAGATTATCGAGGAGAAAATTACATCCGACAACGACGACCTCCCGGGCAACAGCTATCTTAATAGTGTCCCGGCGGTGAGGCGCCTCCTTGATGTCCGGGGTGATCTCGAACACCAGTCAATCGCCACTCTTGTGGAGAGTATGGTCATAGAGATGAATCTTTTCAGTATCATAAAACTTATTGATCAAGCCGATCCAACAGGTGGAAACCTCCAGGTGATAGTAAAGGCTGCCAAGGAGTATGAACAGCATTGTCTTCAGATGTCGATGCCTGCAACAATCACGGGATTCATTTCATATTTCTCCTCCCTGAATCCTTGCGGACTGGGCAACCCGGATGGCGTCCGCCTTGCAACCTACCATTCCTCTAAGGGGTTACAGTGGCGCTATGTCATATTGACCTCCCTTAATCAGGAGCCGGGAAATGCCGATGATTTGATTGTCAAGGATATATATGGAGTGCATTTCGACCGTAGCCGGCAGTCCGACGGAGACTCCTCTATATTCATTCGGGTTCTTCCCTGGTTGTTTGGAAAGAAGAAAAAGCCGGTGGCATCGGTTGGCGCCATTCTTACTCAATTGCCGGAATTCGCCCGAATCCGACAGGCTCGCATTGAGGAGGAGAATCGTCTCCTGTATGTAGGTCTGACGCGCGCTCGCGATGTTATCCTGTTCAATATCCGCTCGGGCTACAGGTCGGGAAACTTGCTTCAATGGTGGCGCGACATCGGACTTCCCGGGGTGGCCGATATCTCCTCGAAAGGTCCGAAGTGGGATATTCTCGGGGTCGGAATGCCTTTTTCTTCTTTCATTGTGTCGGAGAGTGACGTATCCGAATGGTTGGAAAACAACCCCTCGGCGGATTCTGCCGGACGTTTCTCTCTTCCTCGGAAGAATATCAACACCGCGCCCCGCTCTTTGAAATATATCTCGCCGAGTATGCTTGACTCTGTTTGCCGGGTCAACTTGCGCCATGATTTCGGAAGTCGAATTCCACTTGGCGGTTATTCGGGAGAGATGACCGTACCCGGAACTTGTATCCACAATATCTATGCCTCTTTCGGAGAATCGCGTGCGGAAGCTAAGGAGGCGGTCGATAGGATAATCGATGGCTTTGATCTATCTTCCGTCTTTTATGACCGCGACTCTATCGTGAGGGCCTGGGAGGCATTGTGCAACTGGTTGAGAAATGAATATGGGGCTTCCGTCGCGGAATATCATGAACGCCCGTTTCGTTTCTGGGATGGTGGCGCGAGAATGATCGGCAGCATAGATTTCGTTTGGCAGACTCCTGCTTGCAATGTCCTGATCGATTTCAAGACCTCTCCTTTGGGGCAAACAAGGCTTTCTGATCCCGACGACGAACATTATGCCGGCCGACACGGCGGGCAGTTGTTGGCCTATAAACGGGCTTTGTCGGCAGCTGACCCGCGGCGGGTCGTATGCCTGCTTTACTATCCTGTGGCCGGTGTAATTTATGAATTGGAGTAAGCTTAAACCCGTTCCTCAATATTAGTTAATGCTGAGGAACGGGGTCTTAATCAGGTCGGTATCCAACTTCCGGAGTGAAGTTCATAATTATCATATTTTTGCCCGAAGTCTCTCCGGCAGTAAATAATATTAGCGACTTAACATTGTGCTTTGCACATTGTTAAGTCGCTTTTTTAGTGGTCGGGAAAGGAGCTTGTTACTCGGCGTTCTTTCTCTTCTCGCGCCAAGCCTTTGCTTTCTCTTCGGCGCTGTTCACCTGCTTTTCCACTTCACGCTGAGTCTCCACCACGGCCTTCTTGGTCGTCTGAACTTTCTCAGCGGTTGTCTTCATCGGAGTTTCTGCGTTTACGGCAGTTTCTGCTGCTTTCTTTACATCCTCTTTGACAGCTTTAGTGTTGGTGGGGGTGGTGGCTTTGACTGTCTTCTTCACTTCCTCTACAGGAACTGAATTCTCGATTTCCTCTACGATTACGGTTGTGTCGGAATCGGTGATTGCTTCGTCAATCTCGATTGTGTCGAGCGTAACGATGGAATCAGTGTCTGCCTCAGCGGCCTTGTTGCCTCCGCAGGCAGTGGCGAGCACCATCAGTGAGCCTGCGCAAAGCATTGAAAATACTTTCTTCATATTTTATTATTGGATTGTGATAAAGATTCCGGTTATTTAGCAAGTTTCTTTACGAGTACAGCTTTCTGACGCTCGATTTCGGTTGCCATATCTGAACGCGAGTTTAGCTGAGTCCATACGGCCGAAAGAACGTCATAATCCGAACCCACAGCGTTGAGAGTGACGCGCACGTTGCTTCCGCCGGCGGTGAATGCATTGCCGTATACAGGGTAGGCATCATTGTCGTTCGAAAGATCCTGATAGTACTGTTCGAGCCAGTCGCAGACTGCGTTGAAGGGCGCTTCATCGAAAGGAACAGCCATGCCGACAGATGTCAGGGCGTTGTTCGTGAAAAGATAGCTGAACCAGGGCATTCCGTTGCCGTAGGTCTGGAAGCCTTTGCCTGTTTTCGTGTCGTACCAGAGTTCACCGTCGCTCTCGCTGGAGGATTCCTCATCGAGAGTGAGGTATTCGGTGCTGATCTTTGACTGGATATTGTTGTAGGAAGAGCCCCAATTCAGATATGGGAAGACAAAGCTGTTGTCGGTAGGATTAACTTTTACCTTGCAGCTTGCCGAACCATTCTCGGTTGAATAGGTAATCACGGCTTCGCCTACGTGAAGTGCGGAAATTTTACCGCTATTGTCAACAGAGGCCACGAAATTGTCAGAACTTGACCACGTTCCGTTCTTCTCTGAGGCTGTAAGGGTAGTTGTGCCCTTGTAGTCGATTGTCACGTTGGTTTCGTTGAGCGTAACGTCGCTCTCAGTGCCGCAGGATGCTAAAATCATGGGAGCGGCGAGGGCAAGTGCCCATGCGATTTTCTTCATTTTTAATTTTGTTTAATTTGCTATTCTGTTAACGGATTTTCTTGAAAGATGTTGCTTTCTCTCTTTTTCAGAAGAACAGGTAGGCAACGATGACCGCTGCCACAGCCCCGGTAATATCGGCGAGCAGGGCGTATCCGGCTGCATAACGTGTCTTTGAAACGCCGACGGATCCGAAATAGACTGCGAGGATATAGAAGGTCGTGTCGGTCGAACCTCTGACAGCCCCGGCAAGGCGGCTCACGAATGCATCCGCGCCGTTAGCCGACATCACATCCAGCATCATAGCGCAACTTCCGGATCCGCTCAACGGCTTCATCAGCATAGTAGGCAAGGCCCCGACCCATTGTGTGTCGAATCCAAGCATCGCTACGAGTCGCTCAACCCAGCCTGTGAAAATGTCAAGCGCGCCCGAAGCCCGGAACATTCCTATCGCGACAAGGATTGCTACGAGGTAGGGAATAATCATTACGGCTGTCTTGAATCCCTCTTTCGCCCCTTCGATAAAGACATCATAGACGCGAAGCCTCTTTTTGACTCCGGCCCCGATGAAGGCGATGATCACAACGAAGAGAATGAAGTTGGCCGCAAATGTGGAATAGAGCTGCACTTTATCTGCCGGAAGAGAAGCGAACCAGAAGGTCACGCCCGCGACAAAAGCAGCGATACCGCCCAACCACGCCCAGATGACTCCGTCCATCTTTATCCGCTGCTTCAGGCACAACGCCACAAGCCCGACAAGCGTGGCGATCGATGTGGCGATAAGGATGGGGATGAACACATCTGTGGGGTTTGCGGCCCCTCCTTGGGCACGATACATCATGATGCTGATCGGAATCAGACATAGTCCCGAGCTGTTAAGCACGAGGAACATTATCATCGCGTCCGTAGCCGTGTCTTTTCTCTCGTTGAGAGTCTGCATTTCCTGCATTGCGCGCAGACCCATCGGAGTGGCGGCGTTATCAAGCCCTAACATGTTGGCGGATATGTTCATGAATATCGCCCCCATCGCGGGGTGGCCTTTGGGGATGCCGGGGAAAAGTCTTGAAAAAAACGGACTGATCAGTCGCCCGAAAAATTCAATGACGCCCCCTTTCTCACCAATCTTCATGATGCCCATCCAGAGCGTCAACACGCCCGTCAGTCCCAGCGACACCTCAAATGCAAACGCGGCCTGCGAGAAAGAGGAGTTCATGATGTCGCTCCACACCTGCAGGTCGCCTTCAAACAGCGTGCGCCCCGCAGCCATCAGGAAGGCTATCGCGAAGAAGCCTATCCAGATCCAGTTGAGAACCATCTCGCGGAACTCAGAATTTCTTGATGCCCATTATCTCGCGAACCTCGGCGAGGGTTTTGGATGCCGTCTCTCTTGCGCGTTCCGCCCCCTGACGCACAACGCGCGACAGATATTCATCGTTCTTACGGATATCAAGAATACGTTCGCGAATCGGAAGTGTCACTTTGAGGATATCTTCCGCAAGCTGCTTCTTTAGGTCGCCATAACGAATCGAACAGTCGGCATAGGCCTGGCGGTAATCAGCCACGACTTCAGGCCCGCTTACAAGATTCATCAGAGTAAATAGGTTTTCAACGGGCTGGCTTACAGGTGAGTTCGGTTCCTTGGGCCCTTCGTCGGTGACTGCGCGCATCACTTTCTTACGAAGTGTTTTCTCGTCATCGATAAGATAGATGCAGTTGCCTTCGCTCTTTCCCATCTTTCCGCTGCCGTCGAGACCCGGGACTTTCACCGCCTGACCTCCGAAATTGAAGTTGACAGGTTCGCTGAAATAGTCTTGCTTATAGAATGAATTAAACCGACGGGCAAACCGGCGGGTAAGCTCCAGATGTTGCTCCTGGTCCTTGCCGACCGGCACAAGATCTGCGTGATGAATGAGGATGTCGACGGCCATCAGGGTGGGGTAGGTGAGAAGGCCGGCGTTAACCCGCTGATTGGTCTGGTTGCCGATGATTTCCTTTTCTATTTCATCTGAATCTGAATGGATGCCGAGTGCTTTGCGGGCTTTATCTTTAAATGAGGCTGTGCGCATCAGTTCGCCGATGCCGACGTGCATATTCATTAGAAGATACATCTCCGAAATCTCGGGAACGTCGCTTTGCACATATATCGTGTTTTTTTCAGGGTCGAGTCCCGCTGCCAGATATTCGGCAAGAATCTGCTTCACATTCTCGTGGAGAACGCTGGGGTCGGGATGAGTCGTGAGCGCGTGTAGATCGGCCACGAAATAGCGGCAATCATAATCATCCTGCAT
>CAMWRW010000045.1 GCA_947176755.1 uncultured Porphyromonadaceae bacterium | reverse complement strand
CTTGCAGTGTGAAGGAGCTTAGCGGGCTAAGCGACTGAACCAAAAGGCTGAAGATGGGGTATCTCTGCGAGACGGAAGTAATTTCCCTTTTTGAGTCAACTGATATTTAAAGTTCCATCAAGAAAATTACCTTTGTCCTGCATCTTCCCGGAAAATTTTGCCAATCTCTCCGGTCACAATGCTCGCATTGCTCCCAATGAGATTTACAAAATTCCCTCGAAAATATGCCGCCCTGGCATTAACATTTTCTTGTGAGTTGGGGTCTTATATTTACCGAGCTTTTGCAATCGGAGAATATTCCTTAAATTTGCAGCAAACCAACCTGAATCAAAATCATGAAAAGCCCGAGATGCCTGAGAGTTCATTATGGCTATGTAATTGTTTTCTGTTGTTGCCTGATGATGGGCATTGACGTCGGAATGTCAGTTAGTTGTGCCGGTATCTTTTACGGTCCGGTGAGCGACTCTCTCGGCATCCCCTTCGATTCCTTCGGTCTCTATATGTCAATCATGTTTATCTTCTCGTCGCTGCTTCTTTCCCCGATGGGGGGAGTGATGGCGCGTATCGGAGCAAGGAAAACGTTGTCGGTTTCCTCTGCAGTGCTGGGCGTTGATATGATAGCAATGGGATTTTTCAATTCTCTATGGGAGTTCTATGTGGCAGGCGCCGTGATGGGTATCGCTCTCGCTTCATTGCTCTATCTCAGTTTCCCGACCCTTGTCAACACTTGGTTCAGAACGAAGGTCGGCCTGATGATCGGCATCTGCAGCGCTGCCTCCGGAATCGGCGGAATCATTTTTAATCCGATTGGAGGACTGATTATTGATGCCTGGGGCTGGCGAGCAGGGTATGTGGTGTTCGGCACGATTATTCTTCTTCTTGTCACCCCGTTAATCTGCCTTCTCTTGAGAAACACGCCTGAGGATAAAGGCCTCCGGCCGGTGGGGGAGGGCCTGACATCCACGCCTGATTCTTCCCGGAAAGGTCCCTCCGAAGAAGGCGTCGCATATCGGGATGCCCTTCGTATGCCGGTGCTCTATTGCCTGGTTCTGTTCGCATTTATTCTTATGGCCTGTTCAACATTCAATCTCTTTATTCCGAAATATGTGGTGTCTATGGATTTCGGAATCGAACAGTCCTCATTGGCTGCCGCCGCCGTTATGGCAGGGGTGACAGGGGGCAAACTTGTGCTTGGCTGGATTAACGACCGAAACTGTGCGTTTGGTGTTTGTGTCACAACCCTTTTCGGCGTGGCCGGTCTTATTCTTCTCACTCTTTTCGGCCATTCATTCGCGGCTATTCTATGCGGTGCGTTTTTGTTTGGTTGGGAATATGCCGGATGTACGGTTCAGACCGCAATGCTGACAAGCCATGTGTTCGGACGTAAAGATTATGCCCGCATCTACGCCATAGTATCAATCGCCCTGGCCGCAGGAGGCGGGTTGGCTTCCGGCGCGTGGGGATTCATTGCCGCCAAAACATCATTTGCGACTGCTTTTACAATCGGGTGCATCCTGCTCGCGGGAGCTTGCCTGCTCGGATTATTTTCCCTGTCTAAGACCCCAACCCACAAGAAATGTTAACGTCAGGGTCGCAGAGATGCCCCGGATTCAGCCTTGCAGTGTGAGGGAGCATAGCGAGCTAAGCGACTGAACCAAAAGGCTGAAGATGGGGTAACTCTGCGAGACGGCGGTAAATTCCCTTTTAGCGTCGGTATTCCTATAACCATATCTTTTAAAATACCTTTGTCCGGCATCTTTCCGGTTAATTTTGCCAATCTCTCCGGTCACAATGCCCGCATTGCTCCCTATGAGATTGACAAAATTCCCTCGAAAATATGCCGCCCTGGCATTAATATTTCTTGTGGGTTGGGGTCTTAAGAGAAGAAGGTTGTGGTCGGATAATATTTTGTTTCTTGCAACATTCCGGCTTCCTCCATCGTTCTAACTTCAGATGGATATTGATTTAACGAGTTTTCCTTCATTAAAAATTTATCAACATGTATCAAAGACAAGTCACATTCGGCGAAGCTGTAAGAAGAGCCCTGCTTGAAAACTATTGTAATTTCAGTGGACGTGCCTCACGTTCGGAATATTGGTGGTTCGTCCTGTTCACGGTCATTTTGAATATAGCCATCGGCATAATATTCTGCTGGAGTGAGAACACCCTCAATATTGTGTCCGGTCTGGTCGGACTTGCCCTCCTTCTTCCCGGGCTTGGTCTTTGCGTGCGCCGTCTCCACGACATTGGAAAAAGCGGTTGGTGGCTGCTGATCGCCTTGATTCCCGTAGTCGGCAGTATCCTTCTTATCGTTTGGTATTGCAAGGATAGTCAGATGACACCCAATGAGTATGGTCCCGTGCCGAACTGGGTCGCCTGACGGAATAGGCTCCATAATGAAATAAGGCGTCAATAAATCTCGCTCACGTTCTTCCCTGCCTCGGGAAGAACGTGAGCGTAGTTTTATTATCTTTGTGGAAAAATTTGCGATAAATGAAGAAATGTCATAGATATAAATTGACGTTCATTCTGGTTTGGTTTGTCGGGATGGCGCTCGTCGCATTCGGTGGATGTCGCGAGAATATCTCCGATGAAAGCAATGCCGAGAAAGTATATGTTCCTCAGCCGCCTGATTATTCAAGGGGTGAAATGTGGCTCACATATCCCTCCCGACAGCTTCCGGCTCAGGCGGATGTCTTCTATATCCCCTCCACTTGGGAATATGACTGGTACACATCCGACGGGCGTATTTCTCATTATGCCGATCCTTCGCGTTCTGACCATCGCGCCGACATGAAGATTGAAATTGACGGTGTGGCGGAATATATGGCTGACGGATGCAATTTCTACTCTCCCTTTTATCGTCATATCACGCTCGATTCATGGGCCACGCTGAACGAGGATACCATCAATCGGCGGTTCCATGATGTGGCCTTTGAAGATGTAAAAAATGCCTTCTCTCGCTTCCTCTCGGATTTCAATCATGGGCGTCCCTTCATTCTTGCCGGCTTCAGCCAGGGGGGTAAGTCGGTCGTGGAGCTGCTGAAATGGATGGATAATGAGACGAGAAGCCGATTGGTGGCGGCTTATGTGATGGGTTACAAGGTGACGCCCGGCGACACGCTTGCTTGTCCGGATTTGAAAGGGGCTCGCTCCGCCGACGATACGGGAGTGGTCGTATGCTATAATTCTGTGTCTGATGTGAAATTTGTTAAGCCGGTGGTAGCCGCTCCTAACGTGATGTGCATTAATCCGGTCAACTGGCGCACCGATGCTGTTCCCGCGGCTCTCGATGATACGATTTCTGTTTCGCTCGACCCCTCCGCACGAGTGCTCGTCGTTAAAGGTTACGACGGAAGCTCGCTTCCCAATATTCTTGATATCCTCAATGTAGGCGATTATCATGGGGCGGAGCCATGGCTTTACAGCGAATCGCTCCGTCAAAACTTCCTTGACAGGGTAAAGACCTTCACTCAATCCGGCGGCGCGGACAACTAATCCCTCCGTTCTGTTATTCGATAGATCGGTTTCCCCTAAAACGTTGTTTCTTGCAAAACTTCCGGACGGCTCAACACTATCATTCATTTTGCTATCTTCTTCCCCCGGGAAATGTAAAATCCCGAAGGAAGTTGTCCTAAATCTTCCGTAAAGTATGCTTTGCCGGCAATATCATAGATAATGTTGTCGGCTGAAGATACAATGTCATCTGCCGTTACAGAATGTATTCCTGAGCCGTAAATCACTTCCTTGGAAAGTAGAAACCGGAGAGGCTTTTTAACGCGCTGCTGCCAGTACCACTCGTTGTGTCCGGCTCCTTTTGCGTCATATACACAGAGCTTGTTGTTCTCCTCCGTATATCCTTTGTCGCGGACTATCTCGCGGCCAATCACTTCATATTTGATATATCCTGCATCCCAGTCCTTTGTGCCCTGGTCCATATAAAGTCTATGGAGGCCGTCAGTCGGTATGTTGTCGCTCAGATAGTCAAGTATGGCGTATGCGCACACCTCGTCATCGTTCATCGTATAGTCCGGATTTAAGTCGAGCGATCCTATCCAGTGGGTCGACAGGCAGGCAGCTCCGCCGAATATTTCCGGATATTCACACAGAAGATACATTGACGCAAGACCTCCCATACTCGATCCCATGGCGAAAGTCGTTTCCATCCCGGGTGCTGTCTTAAACATACTGTCAACAAGTGGTTTCAGCTCGATCGCAACGAAGGCTGCCTCTTCATTGCCAAGAAAAAGGTCGTTGCAGGTGTCATAAATGAAGGTCTCATCCCGCTGTTCGGGATTGATGTAGTCGAGGGCCTTTTCCGGGAAATAGTCGTTGGGTCGTAATCCTTCCGCGCCCCGGTTGTTTATTCCGACAACTATAGGCATTGCAAAATCGGGATCGCTCGCAAGTTGTGAACAGGCCCGGTCGACCGCCCATGAAACTCCCGCAAAGCTGTAGGAAGCGTCAAAAAGATTTTGTCCATCGTGTGCGTAGACAACTGGATATGCCTTATCTGCGGATTCATCATATCCCGCCGGTGTCCAGATATCTATCGTCACTTTCCCTCCAAGATTTTCAGAATTGACAATCATTCGGGTTATCGTGCCGTATGATGAGACCGGCGTTGGAGACTCGACGACTTCATACTCGGGAAGTTTTGCATAAGTTCCCGTCGCAATTGTTATTGTCAGGAGTAACAGTAACTGTCGTGTGATATTCATTTCGTGGATCGATTATTGATTTGTTGTATGTATCCGGATAACGGGCCGGATGCGACATCGGCATTAGACCTCATTTCTTTTTCCGTTCTTTTACGGAGGATGAATAGTTGAGCGCATCGCAGTATTTGCTTGCTTCCCTCAAGCTCAGCCGACTCATTTTAGAACTGTGTCTTTCGATAAATTCCTTCACCCATTCCGAGTTTGTCTTCGAATATTCGCGCAGACTCCAGCCTATCGCCTTATTGATGAAAAATTCGTCACTTCCGAAATTGTTGACAATTATCTTCTCCAACAGCTCCGTATCTGTTTTATCCCTATAGCAGAGTTGATGGTCGATGGCTACCCGCCTGACCCAGAAGTCAGCATCTTCTGACCATCTGAGCATCAGCTCGCCGACTCGCTTATCCCGAAGACCTATCCTCCCGATAATGTTGTCGAGCGAGTCAATCGTGTCCCACCACTGTTTGCTTCTCACAAACTTCTCGATTTCCGGAATATCATCAAAGGAGAGTGTGTCCTGCATGTCGGAAAGATAGTCGAGCACGAAATATTGAAATTCCCGGTGTCGATCGTTCCAGCATTTTTTAAGTAGCTCCTGATCAAAAATCCCCTTTTTACGGTCGTCTCGAATGATGTGGCGACAAGCACTCCTGCGCTTTGGAGTCGGGATTCCATAGAAACGAAATTTGTTACGCATATATGCCGACATTTTGAGCTCGTATTCCTTGTCTGCGAGTTCTTCCAGTCGGCCCTTTATTTCCAGATACTTATCCATCTCGCCTCTTTCTTTTTCCAATAGGGATTTCTTTTGCAAACGTTTTTCTCGGCAAATTCTTCTGCGTGTCAACAAGCTCCCTCGGAGTGGGGCACGAGCTCCGCAAAAATACTAAAAATTTATACTGCCGCCAAAATGAGAAAGATTTTTCTTATTGATGCATTGAAAGTTGCATATTTTCAAATTTTTATGTATTTTTGCGTATGCTTTTGAACAAATCATATTTTAAAATGAAAGGATTATATTTTTTCTTAAATGTGCTGCTTCTGATTGCCCTTATGAATTTCTCCGCGGGGTGTCAGGATAGCAACACCGACGGTCCGAATCCTCCCGTTGATCCCGATTCTCCCGTCGAGTTAACGCGTGTTGAGTTGCCGACGGCAGTTATCGGCGGTTTTCCCGCCGGGGATTTAGGCGAGGCGCTTGCCTATAGGTTTCCGATTGTGTCGGAGCTGAACAGTTCGGATATTGCGATTTTCTCAGGTTCAACCTTGAAATCTGCTCCTGTTGCTTCGCTTAAGGAGTTTTATGACAGGGGAGGTCTTGTTTTAGTGGTCAATCCCGATTCAGACACTGACGAAGTCCTTGAAAATGATCTCGGTGCAGGATACTCTCCTTATTGCGATCAAACAAATGTGCTTGTCTATGCTTTCAATAAGTTCGACAGCCATTTGATGATTTTTGAAGATGAAGAATTGCCACGTGAGGAAACGGATATCGAGGAGACGGATATCTCCGGTCTTGTCGGCGTTCCTGACAGCGGGGAAGCTCTTGATGATTCCGACACGATTGATGAAGACGAAACTGAGGCGCACGAACACGGCCTGAATTATTACCAGAGTCGACTTGAGTCGCTCGTAAATTGGATTTATGACAATCTGCCTGATTCATCTGTGAATGAAGTAGAATCTACCCGTTCGGAGGATGGCTATGACTCGAAGTATAATATCAACCTGGGTGTTATTTCGCTTACTACGAGTTTCCCTGTAAAACTCCATAATAAGATAGACAAAGCGACGGGTTCGAAACCTGACTATCTTGATAAGGATGGAGATGTCAGTGTGAAGCTGGAGATTCATCCTCTTTATATTCATAATATCCCCGGTCAGACTGAAGCCCAGGCAGGAGATTATTATTTCGTGACGAGTACGGTGACCATGCACAATGGTAAGCTCTGGGATCCCAAAAAATTTCAGCACGGAGGCTGTAATAACCGCGTCATTGGCTATTACATGCGACAGGCTAATGTCCTTTTTGAGCTTATGGATAAGAACAATATCGACAAGTTGAAGAAGTCATCCGACTGGCAACGGATCGCAGTCTCAGATCAGATTCCTCCGAACAGTGACGATCATCTTTCCGGAGTCAGCTTCTACGGCTCTACTCCTATCCCGAATACTTATCAGGGATCGACGACATATAGTGAATCCACAAATTTCGGATTTGATGTCACACTGAGCGGAAAGGCAAATACGGATAAAGGGGCGGAAGTTGCCCTTGAAGCCGGTTTTTCAGCCTCATGGTCAAAGTCGTTCTCTCAAACTCTCCCCGACGTCGTTATTCAGAAAAATACGGATGGGAGCGCACGTGTCGGATATCAGTATAATATTCAAAACATCCGTAACCAACGAAAGTGGGGGGATTGGGAAAAAAGATATCCTTCCCTGTGCCGGGCTGATTTGACGGGAACATCTTTCTGGATCTGGAGAATTCCTTATGGTCAGCACGGCGTGGAGGAAAATTCAAATGCCAAATTCTTTATAAAGGCATCATTCAAGGGTTTCTACGAAACTTTCAACTGGTGGAGAGGAGCTTCCTGGGATAGAACTAATAAGTTCCATTCCGATCTTGGAGTTGCTGCCTTTGAAATCGCGCCTCCCTCAAGACGTCCTTTCGGAGTTCTTGCCATTAAGAATGCGGCCGATGAAACGATCGCCAATATCCGGATGACGAACAGATCGACAGGCAAGGAGGCTTTTATCCCGGGTTCCTATTCATATAATGAGACGGCACGCATAAAATTGGAAACCGGCACATATCATGTAGAATACGATGTGCTTGATGCCAAGACCCACAAGATTCTTAGCTCATGGTATATGAATGATGTGAAGATCAAGATGGGTGTTAATGAGCAAGCCTCCACAACACTTGTCTCAACAGTGAATTTCGATCGGAAGTGAATGACGCTTACTGAGTAATTAATACTAAAAATCCCGGCAAATATTCGGTTTGCCGGGATTTTTACTCTCTTTTCCTGAATTTAAGGTCCGGGAAGATAATAAAATCCCCGATTTAGATAAGGAGCCTTATATTGACCCTGTATTTCAAGATCTAAAATGAAGAATAGATGAACTTTTCAGTCAGCGGTGTGTTTCAATTGTATGTAATAAAGAGGATTATTAAAAAGAATCATTTTTAAAATTTGAGATTATGAAAAAACTATTTCTTACAATGGCCGCAGCCCTGGTAGCTGCCGTTGCATTCACCTCCTGTGGCTCCAAGGCTGTCAACGAAGCTGCAGATGAGGGAGAAGCCCTCAAGACGAAAATAGAAAATTGTTCTGATCCCGACAGTCTGAAGATCTATGTTGAGCAGGCGCAGGAATATGCCAAGAAGCTTGAAGCCGAAGGAAAAGGCGCTGAAGCGGAAGCATATCTCGATGAGCTTGTACCAACGGTTCAGCAAAAGGATCCTTCCGTGGCAAGCTACTTCGAAGAGCTGAAAAACAAGGCCAAAGAGGAAGTGTCCGCAGCCAAGGAAGGTGTGGATAGTGTTGCCAATGCTGCAGTCGACGGTGTCAAAGAAGCCGGTGAGAATGTCAAGGAAGCCGGTGAGAATGCCGTAAATGCAGCCAAAGAGGCGGGCGTAAATGCGGTTAATTCTGCCAAAGAGGCCGGTGCAAATGCCGTTAACTCTGCTAAAGAGAAAGGTACTGAGGCCGTCGATGCCGCTAAGAATGCCGGAACAAACGCTGTAAACAAAGGCAAAGAGAAAGCCTCGGATGCCGTTCAGAAAGGCGCCGATAAGGTTAAGGATCTTCTGAAGTAAGAAATATAGTTCAATACGAATATATCAAAAAATTGCCGCCGCAAAAGTGAAAACTTTTGCGGCGGCTCTGTCTATTTTTAAAATCTTGATTACAGCCATTTGACTTTGCGCATCCAAAGAAGCGAAATCAGCGACAATGCGAATCCGACCCCTGCGATGCAACCGAACGCCCAATGATTTTCCATAGAGATTCCTACATCCACATTCATGCCGTAGAAACTTGCAATCAAGGTCGGGACCATCAGAATAAGCGAGATACTTGTCAATCGCTTCATGATCGCATTGACATTGTTGGAAATAACTGAAGCGTAAGTGTCAAGTGTTCGGTCGAGCATCTGGGTTGCAATCGCAACCGTCAGTTCCGCCTGACGCAGTTCGATTCTTACATCCTCGTATAGCTCCGCGTCGTAATCTTCAGAATATAATCGGTTTATCCGTTCAAGAAGTATATTATTGCCGCTGATGGAGGTCGAAAATATCACAAATGACTTCTGCAGATTCATTAACTGTAACAGATCCTCGTTGCGTATGCTCTGTTGAAGCTCATGTTCAGCGTCGGCAACCATCTTTCTCAAGTCTTTCAGGAATTCCAGATACCAGTATGCCGAACTGTTGAGTAGTCTCAGAATGAAATCGGGTGCGTTCCCTATCTCTGCGTTCCTCCTTTGGGTATGGTCGATAAAATCAGTGATAAGGTGATTGGCATAATTGCATACGGTGATTATATAATCTCCGTTGACCATAACTCCGATTGGTATCGTAGTGTAGGGAATACTATCCTCACGGGATCTCACGGGAATGCGCAGGATGGTGCAGATCCATCCATTGTTTCTCTCCACTCGCGGACGCTCGTCAATATCGGAGATGTCACTCAGGAAATCTCCCGGCAACCCGAAATTTTCCTTAAGAAAATCAAGGTCTTCGGGTTGAGGCTCCTCAACATTTACCCAGCATCCGGCAGTCCAATTTTCAATCTCTGAGAATCCTTTATTACATTCTAAATACGTAATCATCCGTTCGGTGCTTAATCATCAGGTTTTTATCCCACAAAATTACTTAATTAATTTATCTTCCCCAACTGAAAACTTTATCCTTGTCAAAATCCGCTGTCCGATTGAAAATTAATAAGGGAAATATAACGAAGTAAAAATAAGTAGGTTATCATGAATTATCACATTGCCTTAACCCTCTTCACGGATTCCAGAATTAGGCTCGGCAATAAATATGGGTTAATCAATTGTTACTAATATGTCGCCTAACTTGGGCTACGTCCCAACTTTGGCTTCTCTGAAACGTAAACTTTGCATAAGAAATGGGAAGACTTATCGAACGGCACAAGGCCACAAGTCATTTTGGGAATCTACCCGGCAGCGGAACTATCGAGCATTGCTCAATGCACAGTGATGTGCTGGGAGTGACGAAAGATTTTTCTGTTTATCTCCCGGCAGGATATGATGAAGGCGATCGGCATTATCCCGTTGTGTATATTTTTCATCCCGCAGGAGGCACTCATGAGATTTGGATTCATTCCGGGCAGTTGCCGCAGATTGCCGATGATGCGATCCGCTCCGGAATGGCGCTGCCGATGATTATAGTTTTGCCTGATGCCGGAGGCATGGGAGAGTATCACCTGGGTGCTCATCTCGGCTTCCTGTCAGTCCCGGGTTGGGATTATGAATCCTACTTTTTTAACGAACTGATTCCATTGATCGATTCCACATTCCGGACAATTGTTGATAAAAAACATCGAGCCATAGTCGGAGCTTCAATGGGGGGCGAGGCTGCGGTCGCTTACGCTCAAAAACACCCCGAAATGTTCCGGACATGCTGCTCTTTAAGCGGCATTCTCGGTCATCCGGAGCAAAGCATTATGGCTGACTCAGATAAAGATTATGCCGATTCTCTCGTAGCCAATAATCCCTCGGCTCGTGTTGAAAATGGAAACAGCGACGAAATCGAAAAGTGGAAGTCGGTGAGATGGTATGCGGATTGCGGTGACAACGACTTTTTCTATCAGGGGAATATAGAATTTTTTCTTGCGATGAAGAACCGGAATATTCCGATTGACTTCCGAATGAGAAGCGGTGTTCACGGCTGGTATTACTGGGCAACCGGACTTGCTCCCGTTCTGCAATTTATTTCAATAGGTTTCACAGAATAAGAGAAACCTCCTATAGTCGTTTCAATCTGTGAAATAATTATAATCTTTAACCATGGCAGTATTGCTTTCAATTTTTGCGTTGCTCCTTACATTATCGGATCTCTACATCCTCTTCTTTGTATTGGGGAGCGTCTCTTGGTTGGCCAAAGGATGGCTTTTAATTCCGGCCCTCATCTTCTGGGCGCTTGTGATTCGGATCTGCTTCTCCGGCGATACCAATCAATGGATTCTTAACTCTGTGATCTGGATTGTGGTCTGTGTTATGCTGCCGACAATTCTTTTCACTCTATTTTCGTTGTTAGGAAAATGCCTCGGTTTGATATGGCATCCCTTCCTTCCGGTTTTCTCATGGTTGGGTCTTGGGCTCTCTGCCTTATGGTTTGTGATAGCTCTCTATGGCTCAATTTTCGGTTGGCGTCGGTTGGAGGTCCATAACACGGAAGTCTCAATTCCCGGTCTGCCGGAAAATTTCAAAGGATATCGCATTGCGCAGCTCACTGATTTCCATATCAGTGTCTACTCCGCAACTCCCGGTGCTGTTGATAAGATTGTCGAGAAGGTCAATTCTCTCAAACCCGATTTGATCGTGTTCACCGGCGACCTCGTTAACACTTCTCCGGAGGAGGCAACCCCTTTTATCGAAGCTCTGGGCCGATTGAAAGCCCGCGATGGTGTGATATCAGTGCTCGGAAACCACGACTATTGTATTTATCATCATTACTCCGGCGGCGATACGCCCGAACGCGCTCTCGGTCATTTGGTAAATGCAGAGGAAAAAATGGGATGGAATCTCCTGAGAAATCAGTCGGTTCAGATTGTTAGAGGAAACGACAGCATTGCAATTGTCGGAGTTGAAAATGCAGGAAGCGGCCAGTTCCCCGACAAATCTGACCTTAAAAAGGCCATGCAGAATATTCCGGAAAACGAATGTAAGATTCTCCTCTCCCACGACCCCTCTCATTGGAGAAGGGAAGTGCTCCCGGCCACGAATATTCCCTTGATGTTGGCCGGCCATACTCATGCGATGCAGTTCAAGATTGGAAATTTCTCCCCCTCACAATGGATCTATCCCGAATGGGGAGGACTTTATCAGGAGGCGGACCGGAAACTGTTTGTCAGCACCGGCATCGGAGGCAATATCGCATTCCGTTTCGGTGTCTATCCGACCATCGACATAATAACACTCCGATAACAGAAGCGGGACCGAGCAGTTCGGTCCCGTTTCTTTCAGTAGTTCGCCTACCTTTTACCTCAGAAAAGCACATCCCAAGAGGGGAGGGCTATAGGCTTCTGCTCCATTGCCTTTAAAATCTTCGGCGAAGCATATTTCTTTTCAATTACAAGGCGGAAAAGATATTCATCCATCCATTTATCAGTAGCAATAAGATATCCATTCTGTCCGACATTGCCCCAACTGTTTTCAATAAACCACTTCTTAGGAGAGCCATCCTCGTCAAGGTCAACTCCGGAAAGGGTCATGGCGTGGGCCGACGCGCTGTCCCATGTCGCGATGCGTTCCGCCTTGTCCATGCCGAAGTGAGTTCCGAACAGCGACTCATAATCGTAATTCTCCGTGTCGAGTGTCCCCCTCTCCTTGTCAAGGAATTTCCCGACATCACATGAAAAATACATCGCCGTGCTGTCTTTGATTGATTCAATCGCCGCTTTCTTTATATCATCCATCGGAACGTTAAGGAACGTCCAGTCCATGCCGTCGTATGAATGGCGGTCATAATCGATGCGATAGACTTTCCAATAGTCGCGCGAAGGATCATTCATCAGCATCACATAGCCGTTTTTTAAATCGTTTCCTAAATATTCATTAAAGAAGCTCTCGGGAGTATAATCCTTTGTCTCGACCGCATTTCCCTCTTTATCCCTGCGCGTCCATTTGAATTCCGTCGGGGGTTCGCCGAGTGCCAATGCAAGAAAGCGGTAAACCTCCGCGAGTTGTTCCTTTTTTTGCTCCTGCAGGTCAGCGTCCTTTTTTCCTGCCGTTTTGGCACTCCTCAGTCGTAAACCATCTTCGCGAAGTTTCGAGGAGAGAAGACGGCTGAAGGTCGCTGTGTTATTGGCCACTTCCGTCTCTGCCATCACTTCGGAAGGAACAACACCATATTTTGTGATCAGATCGATTGCCCCGCAGAACGTCCCTCCGTCGGAAAGCGGATTCTTGAAAAGCCACTCCACCTGTCTGTCGGTCATCGGGAGGTCGGACGTGTCGATAACCGACTGTAGAAACAGATTTGCCTTTTCAAGTTGGTCGTAGAAAAAATTATAGTTTTGTGAGAATGTAAGTTGAGGAAGATCGTGCTCTGCCATGGCCTGAGCTCGTAGCATGTTCAGACTTGTGAAAAGCCAGCATCTTCCCGAGGCCTTCTGGTCGGTGATTCCTTGTGTTTTGACCTTGTGGGAGAAATGGTCGTCGAAATTGTTGCGCACTTTCTCATTGAATGCAATCTTGTTGATTCCGGTTGCGTTGAGCGCGTTGTGGATTGCTCGGTTTGACGCATTATCCTGATATGAAGCCTTGAAACAATCAAGCATCTCGGGCGTAATCGCCCCCGTTTTTTCGGCACTCGACGACAAAGCGGTCGCCAGCGCCATTGCCAAGAAAAATTTTCGTGTCATGACATTGGATTCTTTATTGGCCATAAAATTAGTTGATAGGTTTGATATGGCCAAAAATTCCCGGTCTTCACGATTATGGATTATATAAAAATTATTACGAGGATACTCGAAAATATAAGCACGAAGTTTGCTGTGGCGTATGTCACTGTATAACCCAAAGCAGGCAGATTGCTCCCCAAAGCATCCTGGATTGCTCCAATCGATGCTACACCACATCTGCTTCCTGCCACACAACCAAGCGTCTCGGCACGTCCGAATTTGAAAACCCGGTGTCCGACAAGCGTCATCACCACAAGGGGTACTAAAGTGCAGATTATGCCGACGATAAACAGACTTATCCCGACCTCTGCTATCCCATGTATAAATGTTGGCCCTGAGGAAAGCCCGATAATCGCTACAAACATATTGAGTCCCAGTTTGTCAAATAACCAGGTCACCTGCGACGGAATATATCCGAACGTCGGTTTCCTTGATCGAAGCCAGCCGAAGAACAGTCCTGCGAACAATGCCCCGCCACTCGTACTGAGGGATACCGGGATGCCGTCAACCATAAACGACAACGCACCGATGAAACACCCCAAAGCAATCCCGATACCGATTAAGACCATATCCGTTGCTTCAGTCTGGCGGTCTGCATATCCGATATTTTCGGCAGCAACCATCACCTTACTGGGCAATCCGACAATGGTGAGAATGTCGCCACTCTGTATCTCAGTCTTTGACCGTGCCGGAAGACTTACTCCGTTGCGGGTCATACTTTTGATTATTACCCCATTCATAAACGGCTGCTTGCGTATCTCTCCGAACGTCATTCCGGCCGCTCCGTTTTTTGACACCGTAACCGGAAGATTCTCCGCCCCGAAACTCAGAAGTTCAGTATCAGCCACTTCCGGACCTATAACCGAGGCCTCATCGACTATCACCTCCCGTCGGCCACTCAACACTATCGTGTCGCCGCGTCGTATCATCAGACCCGGCTTGGGGTCGTAAATCTTGCCGTTCAACCTTAGCCGCTCTATAAAAAGACGAACATTCTTATCGGCGAAAAGCTGTTCGATGTACTGCACGGAACGCGCCTCCTCGAATATATCCGAATCCGCACGATAGGCTCTGAATGCCACCGGACGATTCGCATCAATCATTCCTTCTTCAGGAGTGAATTCTCCCTCGTCCATCTTCGACTCGATCTCAGCGGTCTCTTCCTTCACCTTCTTCATCCCTCCCAGAAGCCAGGGCCCCACATTGGATAAAATCCATGCCGATCCGATTGTTCCGAAGATGTATGTCACAGCGTAACAGGCCGGGATCATATCTGTTATGGCCTTCTTCGCGTCAGCCGACATATTCATTGAGTTGATTGTGTCGGTGGTCACACCAAGTGAGGCGGATGCCGTCTGTGAGCCGGCGAAAAGTCCGCAAGCCGTCCCCATATCATACCCCATTATTTTTGAGACAATGATCACAGTGGCAGCGCATACACACGCTTCAAGCACGGCGAAACAAACCTGTTTCAGGCCGCTTCCCTTTAATGAACGGAAAAATTGAGGACCCACGCTATAACCAATACTGAACAGAAACAGTGTGAAAAACACTACCCTCACAGTAGGGGAGATGTCAATTCCTATCTGGCCGATTATCACGCCGATTAACAGTGTCGCGGCCACCGGACCGAGAGAAAATGATTTGTATTTCAGCTGTCCAATCAAGAATCCGAGACCAAGAGTCAGAAAAATCGGGATCACAGGATTATTCCGTAGAATATTGAAAATATAGTCAATCAGATCCATATCTGTTCACTCTTTATATTGTTGATGTTTAGTTATATAGTGGAATAAATCGGCTGAGAATCACGGGAGTCTCCTCTGCCGGAATATTGAATATTGGGGATGTCCGGCCTCTATTTGATTCGGTTGCAAATAGCGGTGATGATCCGGTGACATTTGTCCGATATGGGTATCCATGTATTCATGTTTTTATTTCAACATTCCTATAATACCAACAACCGATAAAAATAGTTTGTTTCCCTCCCACCCTTCATTAATGAAAAATGAAAAAATTTTAGACCCCAACCCACAAGAAAAATTAATGCCGGAAAAGGTAATTTGCATCAGCTTTAGTCTATGCAACAGAACGCCAACGCCCATCGTAGAGGTAAGTTAATCCGAAGAGGATTGATAACGGCTCTTCATTTTTCTTTCACTCCCCATAAGCAAAGACAGCCCACTTGGTTAAGAGTGAGCTGTCTTTATGCAATTGAGATAATTAAATTATTTGATGATGACTTTTAGTCGAGAGCCTTCGATAGATACAATGTATATTCCGGATTCCAGGTGGATGGTTCGATTAAGTCCTGAATATATTGTCTGACCATTCATATCGAAGATCCATGCAGTCGATGACTCAGAAGCCCCTTTAATTCTTACTTCGTTTCCGTTACAGTCGATTTCAATGCCTTTTTTAATACTCAATTCAGAAATTGATGAAACAAAATCAACATTAATCTTGCAAGTTGCTAATGTGGCTCCGTCGCTCCTGCGTGATAACGTTATCACAACCTCACCGTCAGATATGGCAGTCACAAGACCACTCTCGGAAACAGTTGCAATCTTTTCGTCAGATGATACCCACTCGTAATCCTCAATCAGAAGTTGCAGAGTTTCCTCAGGCTTCATGGATGCCTCCGATGTATTTAGTGTCAGATTATCATCTTCGGGACGTGGATTTACCGCAAAGCTACGGGAAACCGCTTCGGCAGCCTCATAGTTATCATTTCCTACCTGTATCGCTGAGATTGTTACTTCACCTTCTCTTATAAATTTGACAATATTATCGGCGATTTCTGCAATATCAGAATCAGAAGATGTATATTCAACAGGTAGACCGGAAGTAGTGGTAGCTGTGAGTTCAATCTCGTCTCCAACTGTAACATCGTCATAGCTTTCGATCCATTTTATTTCCTGATTGGCCTTAGTTATTGTCAGTAAACCAGAGATATAAGATATATCATAATTTCGAGCCTCCGCTCCAGATAACTCAATAGTGTACACACCAACATCACTGTCTTCTGAAGCTGATATTGTTATTGCAGGAAATTTGGTTAAAACAGATTCTGTTTCGCCGTTAACAAAGCCATTATATTCTAATTCGATGGATGGATTCGGCTTTCCATACTCACGGGTTATATCTGGAGCTGAGATAATCAAAGGAGCCGGAATAATCTCAATTTCACACGGTATTTCATATTGGAATGTCCCACCATTATATGACATTCCTATTTTAGAGGCTCCGCGATAAGTACCTACAGCAATATCATTATAAATTTGATTCCGGTTGTTCTCAGATACAGTAAAATCTAAATATTTCCAGCTAATATTGTAAAGTGTAATAATTTCGCTTTCACAATGATTGATAAATGGAATGGAAGGACTATTGCCGGAGTATTCCAATTTTGTAAATGGAATCGTTAACATGGATTCCCCCCACCCGTATTTAGAAGCATCCGGATTATATATCTTTGTACTTGCAGGAACCAAAGGTTTTCCGATAGAAGGAGAATAAAGACATATCACAGCTTTAAGGCTATCGCATCCGGAGAAAATATAAGTAGGATTTACAGGGCCATTTGAATTTGTACCAAGCTCTGTTATGGTCTCAGGCAATATTAATCCATTAAGTGATTTACAATTTTCAAATGCCCCCTGACCAATTTCTCTTAGACCCGTAGGTAGAACGATTTTTTCAAGAGAACTACATCCTTTAAATGCGTATTCACCAATTGATTTTATCGATTTCCCCATTGTCAGGTCAGTAAGTGAAGCACAATTTGAAAAGATGGAGGATGCCAGATAAGATACAGAATCTCCTATTATGGCAGATTTAAGTTTGGATTGACTCTTAAACGTTGATGAATATACATCCCTACCCATATATACCATTTCTACAGGACAGTCCTTAAGAGCTGGCAAGACATCACCGGAATTCGAAATTGAGGAAGAGAAATCTATTGCTTTATCACCATCCGTCAACGTAATATCTGAAAGACTGGTACAACCTTTAAAGGCATTCGGACCGACATAAGTGACGGTTTTGGGGATTACAATACTCTCAAGAGTATTATAATTAATCAGAGCCTCATCGAATATCCTTGATACTTTGAATGATGTTTTTACATTATCATTGGATAATTGGACTGTTTCAGGTATGGCTAACGAGGCAGGGCGTGTTGAATAAGTCCCTCCATATTTTATGATGGTGGCCTCATTATTAAAGGTATTGTATGTATAGTATAATAAATCATCTACCAACTTACCTCGATCTGTCACATAACAGACTCCTACAACTATATCGCTTCTAAAAAACATCAATGCGTAAATGCCATCCCATGAAAGTGCAGGTAAAGTTATATCCATAAACTCAGCCGAGGGCGTTGACCTTGGATATGATTGAATGGGAGTTTCAGAAATAATATCTAATCCAAGTATCGCTCTACACTCCACATTGTCAAAAGCAACACCTCCACCAATTCCGACATTCAGATTTCGATTACTATTGGATAGGTAGAGTGGAAACTGCTTATTAATTATTGGTGAATAAAACTGCCCAAAGATACGATAGTTGTTTATAACGCCATTATAACAATTCGTGCCATCATATTTTGGTTGAAGAGGAACGATATTCACAAATTCATTCCACCCTGTAGCATTTAAGTATAGTTCTATACTTGTGGTTGGCACGATAAGTTTACAGGTATTCTTGATGCTTGCGAATCCGCCATCTTCATCTAAATTAACAATGGGAGGATTCGTGGCATTAATTTGTAGAACCCTAAGCGCATTACAGTTAGCAAATGCGGTATGACCTATCTTTGTTATTGTTTCAGGTAAAATTAGAGAGGTCATTTCATTGGAGTTCGAAAATGCACCAACATAAATCTGAGTAACATAATATGTTACTCCCTCATATGTTACGAGATTAGGTATTGTAACGTCTCCCGAAAAATGTCCTGTTGCACAACCATGAACATACACTTGCCCGCCGTCCAACATATATGTCACATCTTCGTGGTCAAAGAAGATGGGATTCGCCCACGCCGTTAGGGAAAGAAATAGTCCAAAAAACAAAATGAGCAATCGTTGAAATAATTGCATTGTAGAATTATAATATACTGCCTCCTGACTCCCTAATTCGGCGCTTAGTTTGGGTATAAGAAAAGAGGGGAATTCATCGCACCTCAATCATAGTAACACTGGCTCGCCAAAGCCAACAACCTGAATGATATATGAGGGTAGAATAAACTGCCCCTCTGAATTGAGTATGCTAAGATACGACAACGGCTGTCGCACCGGGCAGATACTACAAAACAGAAAGAGCGTCTAATCTCACTCTGTCTCAGGTTGTTTATTGAACTGGCGATTCGTGTTACTGAGAAAGAAAGCTTGACACTTTTCTTTTCCAACAGCATTTCTCTTCCATTGGATAGCGCAAAGTTACAAAATTTATTTGGATTAGACGCTCTTAATGAGCAGATTATTCTACATTGATAAGGAATTGGGTTATTTCGGGATTTCTAAAATGAAAGAAACCTGCTGATTATCAGCAGGTTTCAAACATTAATATTGCGGAAAGACAGGGATTCGAACCCTGGGTACGCGTAAGCGTACAACGGTTTTCGAGACCGTCCCGATCGACCACTCCGGCATCTTTCCCGGTCGTTTCTGATAGCGGGTGCAAATTTAATCCTTTTTTTCTTTTCTGCCAAATTATTTCTCACTTTTCCATTCTCTCATTCTCTCATTCTCTCATTCTCTCATTCTCTCATTCTCTCATTCTCTCATTCTC
>CAMWRW010000044.1 GCA_947176755.1 uncultured Porphyromonadaceae bacterium | reverse complement strand
CTTCGTCGCGCTCAGGCATGTCTTTCACGATTTCATCAAGGAGTTCGCCCGTGCCGGAGCCGTTGGCGCTCGACACTTCGATCGGGTCGCCGAGGCCCAGCTTGTAGAATTCGGGCACGTTGTAACGCGCGTTGCCGACATCCTCCTTGTTGGCCACGACAATCACCGGCTTCTTCGACCGGCGCAGAATCTGGGCAACTTTGTCGTCGAGGTCGGTGACGCCGGTTGTGGCGTCGACCACGAAGAGAATCACGTCGGCCTCGTCGATGGCAAGTTCAACCTGTTTGTTGATTTCCTCCTCGAACACATCGTCGGAGTTGACAACCCAACCGCCGGTGTCGACAATCGAGAATTCCTGACCGTTCCAGTCGACCTTGCCGTACTGACGGTCGCGTGTCGTGCCGGCCGTGTCGTCGACAATGGCGCGGCGTGTCTGCGTCAAGCGGTTGAAAAGCGTTGATTTGCCAACGTTCGGCCGCCCTACTATTGCTATTAGTCTGCTCATGGTGTATATGCTTCCGCCGCAATGCGGCGCACGCCGTAGCGTAACGCCGCATCATGGCCGTTTTTCATTTTTCGATATTTTTGAGCCGGCCCGGTCTTTAATCCATATAGCCGAACTCTCGCAATTTCTTATCTCTGTTGCGCCAGTCTTTCTCGACTTTTACGAAGAGTTCAAGGAAGACTTTTTTGCCGAAGAATTTCTCTATATCCTGACGGGCGGCGATTCCGACTTTCTTTATCTTCTCGCCTCCCTTGCCGATGATGATGCCTTTCTGGGAGTCGCGCTCGACGTAAATCACCGCCATGATATGGATCGCTCCCTCTTTCTCATCGAATTTCTCGACAATCACTTCCGCGCTGTAAGGAATCTCTTTATCGTAGTCGAGAAGGAGTTTCTCGCGGATGATTTCCGTGACGAAGAAGCGCGCGGGCTTGTCCGTGAGCGCGTCTTTACCGAAGAATGGAGGCGACACGGGAAGAAGCTCGATGATCCGGTTCTTCAGATTGTCGACATTGAAGTGCTCGGTGGCGGAAGTGGGGAACACTTCTGCATTTGGTAGACGCTGTTTCCAGCGGTCGACGAGCTCCTCAAGCTGCTCGTTGCTCTTCACAAGGTCGATCTTGTTGATCACAAGCAACACGGGGATTTTCTCGGCTGCCACTCGATCCAGAAATTCTTTGTTCTTTTCCGGCTCTTCGACCACATCCGTGACATAAATCAGAATGTCGGCGTCCGTGAGGGCTCCCTCGGAAAATTCAAGCATCGATTCCTGAAGTTTGTATTTGGGCTTGAGCACTCCCGGAGTGTCGGAATAGACTATCTGATATTCTGGAGTGTTGACAATTCCCGTGATGCGATGGCGTGTGGTCTGTGCTTTGGATGTGATAATTGAGAGGCGCTCGCCGACGAGATCGTTCATGAGGGTTGATTTTCCCACATTAGGATTTCCTACGATATTGACGAATCCGGCCTTGTGTCCGGGAGCGGGCGCAGCCGCGTCGGAGGCCGGTGCTGCCGGAGCGTCGCCTGTGAGCAGAGATGCGTTTTCAATTTTATCCTTTTCTTCCATAATTCGAATTTCTTTTTCGTGTTATTCATAGTTGCCCTTGTTCCGCAATCGGGAAAAGGGGAGTCTTCTATGAAATAAACCGAAAAGAGGGGGGCGCGGTTCAACGCGACAGTCAGATTTCGGGCGGACACGACGCGGGGGCGCCCGAACAAGTCCGGCGCCCCCGCGTCAAGGGAAAGCGATTATTTGGGATCGATTGCCCAGATCAGATACATCGCGCCCCACGTGAATCCGGCTCCGAAGGCTGTCATCACGATTTTATCCCCTTTCTGAAGCTGCCCCTTGTATTCATCGAGACAGAGCGGAATGGAGGCGGCCGATGTGTTGCCGTAATGCTGGATGTTAACGAGAGTTTTCTCGGCCGGAATCCGGATGCGGCTTCCGACGGCCTCAATGATCCGGAGATTGGCCTGATGAGGCACGAACCAGTCGATGTCGTCAACTTCAAGGCCGTTGCGCTGCATCACCGACACGGAAGACGACAGCATATCACGGACAGCATTCTTATAGACTGTCCGACCCTCCTGATAGATGAAGTGTTCGCCGGCGTCGACCGTTTCATGGGTTGCGGGACGCGCCGAGCCGCCCGCTTTCATCATCAGATGGGGCACGCCCTTGCCGTCGACATGGAACTCGCCGTCAATGATGCCGACTGGCTCATCGGTGGGCTCCACAAGCACTGCGGCCGCTCCGTCGCCGAACAACGGACACGTTGCGCGGTCGGCGTAATTGGTCATGCTCGACATCTTCTCGGCACACACCACTATCACCTTTTTGTACAGGCCGCTCTGGATATAGGCGCGGGCTGCCTGAAGGGTCACGATGAAGCCGGCGCAAGCTGCCTCAAGGTCATAGCCGTAGGCATTCACGAGGCCTACTTTCTCAATCATGATGGCTGCCGTCGAGGGGAAGCGGTAGTCGGGGTTGGACGTGGCGCAGATGAGCAGGTCGATTTCTTCCGGCGAAGTGCCCGTCTCCGCAAGCAGGCGCTCCACAGCCTTCGCGCCCATATAGCTCGACCCGAGGCTGACGTCCTTGAGAATGCGGCGCTCCTTGATTCCGACGCGCGTCGTGATCCACTCGTCGTTGGTGTCGACCATCTTCGACAACATTTCGTTGTCAAGGATGTCGTCGGGAACGTATGAGGCTATGCCGCTTATCTTTGCGTTAAGCATGGTTCGCTCGTTTTGAAACGGAGCAGAGACGCAAAGGCCCGCCGGACCTCGCGTCAGTCTGCTCCGTATAGGGTTCGTTTTTATTTCTCAATCACCTGTTTACCACGATAGTAGCCGCATTCGCCGCATACATAGTGGTACATGTGCCACGCGCCGCAGTTCGGGCAGATGGCCAGGGTCGGGATAAGTGCTTTGTCGTGCGTGCGACGCTTCGCGGTGCGAGTGTGCGATTGTCTGCGTTTAGGATGTGCCATTTTCTTTTATTCTTTTTTCGTTGTTTGTTTTCTATTTTGGCGGGTCGCTTTGCAAGCGAACCCGATTTTTCTTTTTTCTCCGGCGGGAGACTCGCTTACTCCTCTCCTTCGGCGATTTCGTCGTCGACCTCGTCGAGCGCTGCGTCTACTTCCTCGTCGTCGGTTGCCCCGCGCTTGTGCTTGCGGAGGGCTTCCGCCATCGCCCGGTTGCATTTCCCGAGAGGATGGACATGACGGAGGGGGATGGTCAGGAGAATCGTGTCGTAGAGGATATAGGCAACGTTCAGATAACTGTTGCTGTAAGGAATGACAAGCAGATTGTCGGCTCCGTCATCGTAATCCTCGCCATATTTCACCACAACACGATAGGTCGCATCCACTTCATGGTCCAACGGATCGAGACACCTGTCGCACGGCACCTGAAGCATTCCCTTGCAATGGAAAGTGCATTCGTAGGCGTCGTTTTTCTTTTCCATATCCATGTGGACATCGATATCGGCCGACAGGATGTCGTTGTTCTCCATATTCTCGAAGAAGTCCTTCCCGATATGGAAGTCCTGTTCGTAATGTCCATCGGGCTTGTTGGCAAGCTCGACTTTGTAAGCTGTGAATTTTCCCACTTTTCTATCCTTTTTTACCGGCGTCACATTTCGCGACGCCGCTTTCTTTATTAGTCCCCGACGTCGTCCACGGACGCCGGATCGTACCTCCGAGGGGAATCGAACCCCTATCTAAAGTTTAGGAAACTTCTATTCTATCCGTTGAACTACAGAGGCTTGCCTCGCCCTTGACAACACAGGGACGACACCCCAAGCAGTCAAAACCGGCCGGATTTGACAGACCTACGGGTGCGATGCAACCGCAAAATTAGTAAAATCATTTTAATTACGCAAATAAACCGCATTCGCGACCTCCTTATTATCCATGGTTAACCCTTTTTTGTTAATTTTGCACTTGTCGGGAATCATCCCGTCTTTTCGAGATGAACATCAAGAGCATTCAGAATTTCATCAGCCGCCTCGGCGCCTCGGCGGCTTCTATTGTTAAGATTCCCCTTATGTCGGGCAAACCTTCCCCCCGAAACGCCGCTCCCCGCGAGCAGACTGCGATCGTGATGGGAAACGGCCCTTCGCTGCGTGACGCCATTGAGAATCATCGCGATTTCATTATGGCCCATCCGCGTCTGGCGGTCAATCTCTCGGCCCTTACGCCCGACTTCCGCGATCTGCGCCCGCAATTCTATATCCTCGCCGACATCGCTTTCTTCCTTAAGGAAAAAACGGGAAAAGTCCCGGCCCTCTGGAAAGCGCTCTGCGAGGTCGACTGGCCGATGACTCTGTTCGTCCCCGCCTCGGCAAGAAGAATGCCGGAAGTGTCGCGGCTTCCGGCAAATATCTCGGTGAAGTTCTACAACCTGACTCCCGCCGAGGGGTTCGATTGTCTGATGAGACCTCTCTACGACTCCGGCCTTGCGATGCCCCGCCCCAGAAATGTGCTTATCCCTTCGATTATGTGCCTGATGCGCGAGGGGTTCCGACGCATTCTCCTTATCGGCGCCGACCATAACTGGAGCCGGACGCTTTGGGTCACCGACCGCAACCGTGTCGTGTCGGTCCAACCTCATTTCTATAAGGATGACGATGAAGAGCTGAAGCGGGCGGAGGATATTTTCAAGAATGTCCGCATTCATGAGGTCTACGAAAATTACGCTATAGCCTTCCGGAGCTATTTCAATGTCAAGGCCTACGCCGACAGCCGGGGTGTGGAGATTCTCAATGCGACTCCGGGCTCGTTTATCGACGCTTTTCCCCGCACGACACTTCACGACGAGGCTGAGGCTGAGATCAGCGGAGAGTGAAGTCGAAGGCTACTGCCTCAAGCCGATCCCCTTTGTTGAGATGAAGGGAGAGTCCGACTTTCCACAATCTGTAGCGCACGGCCCGCAGCCGACGCAACACACTCCCTTTCGACTCGGCCACGAGATGCCACCCTCCTTCGGCCCCCGCCGAGTCTTTTTCAAGGTGATGGGCGCCATAGAGGCGGAGTTTGACTCCTTCGTTGGCGAATATCCCTCTCAACGCGATTCCGCGCATCCATTTCAGCTGCTCGGGATAACCGAGATCCATAGCCTCCGTCTCCACTTCCACATCCCCCTCTTCCGGAATTACGTCGGCAAGCGGGCCCTCTTCGGGATATTCCGGCTTAAATATGTCCGGACCTTCGCTCCCGCTTCCCGTCGTTCCGCCGGAGCCGTTCTCCGACGTAAAGGAGGGAAGGGTCTTCCAGTTGACCAACGCTCCGTCGGCAACGGGCACTGTCGTGGCAATTCCCGCCGCAGGGAGGCCGTCGGCAGGATAGGAGGCGATCACGCGGGTGTCGGTCTCCCCTTCGGCAAGGATGCGGAGCTGGGAGGATGTGTAACGCGGATAATTGAAGGCTTTGAGCCGACTCTCCCCTATCACGACAGTCGATATGTCGGTGGCCTGGCGGGATGAATCGTAGAGTGCGGGCCGGCGCGTGGCGATCACGTCGAGCGCAACCGCATCAGAAGGGGGCGTCGGCGTCGTGTCGAAGGTCGCTTCGAGCCGGGAGGGGCTGTTGTAGATTTCGTTGTAGGTCGAGGCTCCCTGCTCGACAACAGTATGGTCGCGGACAGCCACGATCGGACTCTCGTTATATGGCGATTCAGCGGAAATAAAGGCCGGGGCGAGTGCGATCCGGTGTTTCCCCGAACTTAGGCGCCAGGCGAAACCGACTGTAAAGGGAGAGGTAAACAGGCCGGCGAACGAACAGGTCTCGATATATGTGTCGAGCGCATCATGAAGGGCCGAGGTGAGATTGCGTTGAAGCGTTGTCGACGGGAGTCGGCTGACTCCGGAATAATCGTCGGAAAACCAGGCCCGCACTCGGGGAGCATCATCTGCGGGAAACGTAAAGCTGATTTTTGCGACGGGATTCTCGAAGCGCTGCGAAACATATTTTTCGGGTATCTCGCGACGAAGCGAGAATCGGGCCGCAATCGGAGCCGACGCCTCGGGGCGACGCTCGCTCAGAACCGGAAATATCCGTCGGAATATTATCCGGTCGGTTGAAATTCTTTTTATCATTTATGGAATGCTTTTTCAGACGCCTAAATTAGACGTCGCACATTCCCGACTTTCCTTATCGGTCAAAAAAGTCAATAAAGACCTAATGTCGGCGATTTATCCATATATTCCATCCGGATTCTGATAAATTCGCGGAGCAGTTCGACCCGGTCGTGATGGTCGCCCTCGTCGTAGATCAGGCTGTAGGCGGGGGCGGTCGAGGCGTTCCATATTTCTGCATCCGCCGCCGCGGAGGCGCGAATCAAATCGGCATATTCATCAAAATATTCCATAAGGAGGGGATAGAGACGGTCGCGGAAGTCTTCCCAGACCGCACGGTATTCCTCCATAAATAGAGGATTGCGGAAGAGATCGATCCAGAATCCCACATTCACTCCCGACAAGTCGCTTCGAATCATCGGCAGTTCGGCGCGACCGAGGTTTTCCGGAATTGAATATCCGCGAAACGTGAATCCCCAGTCGAAATCCCAGACCGGTCCGAACCGGTATGGCTCGCCGAGTTCTGTCTTATACAGGTTGATACTCTTGGGATTGTTGATGTCGATATTGGCGCAGAAGTTGTTGACAAGGGCGAAACGTGCCGCCGAGGGAAGGTCGATATATTCCGCGAGGGTCGAGTCGCACATCGCCACGACCTCCTCCATCACATTCAGGTCTTCCTGCCAGAGCGAGAAATATTCTTCTGCGGAGGGGCAGCTCCCATTCTCCTCCCAGACTTCGTTGAGGTCGGGATCTTTCACCATCGCCGGAAGCTGATAGATCGGAGTGTTATACTGAAATTCTTCATCGAAATTCGTGTCCAGCTCCCACATTATCCCCTTGGTCTCGTCGATGTCGACCGAGCCGGTGTTGATGCCGGGCTTTTCGTTGAGCGTATAGGCTCCGCGATATCTGCCGTTGACATAGAGGTCGACCGGAATATTATGGATCGGATATTCCATTCCAAGCAACTCGGCGAGGCGGAAAGCGAGGGCATTCTTCATCATCGAGGGGTCGAGGAAGTTGGCCAGCAGGACGTAGCTTTTCGCCTTCTTCAACCCTGCGAGAGATTGTTTTTTGGCGAATTTCAATCGATAAGGCTTTTTGGGGAGCTGCCAAGTCGAGTTGCCGCGCCCTTTGACGCTTACGTCCATCGGCGCGAAGTCTTCATATTTTCCGAATCCTTCGAGGGAAATCACGGCTGAAAGATAATTCTCCTTTTCCGTTACTTCCTTGCCTCCTTCGATCTCAAGCCGGATGGCGGGCACGTTCGTGCCTCTCCGGACCGAGTCGACGCTTGCAAGAGGATAGCGCCGGTCGACTCCGGCGGCCACGATGGAGAGCGTGTCGCTGCCGGCCAGAAACAGATAGGGGTCGCCAACCGGGATAATCCCTGCCGGCGCATCCTGCTCGCCGCCGACAAATGTCATTTTCTCTATCTCACGGATTCTAACGGGAGGAAGAAGCCGGGGGCCGGAATGGAAATGAAGCCATTCTTTATCAGCATCTATCTTCAGAACGAGTCCGGTGTCTGCTTTTACATCCTCGTCGGCCGACGAGCCGGGAGCAATGTCTTGCGACCCACCGATTCCGGCCAAGAAATCTGCAGACGGGCTTACTGGAGGGGGCATGAGGGTCGAGTCGGCATTCTGCATGAATTCCATTCCTGCGAGCGTCGACAGGGAAAGGAGCTCTTTCCCCAATTCGGACTCGACTGTCAGGGAGTCGCCTTGAACGGATATCACGAGGCTGCGGGTGAGGTTGTAGGTTCGCCGGTTGCCGGTCGTGTCGATCAGCTGCACGGCGCCGTAGCCGGGGGCGACGACCGTGTCGCGCGCCGGAGCAAGGGGAATGAGGCGTGTGTGTCGCCCGGACTCTGTTTCTGCAAGCGCCGGCGTGAGCAGCAACGCGGAGAGAAGGAAAAAGGAGGCAAGATATATGGCGGAAAGTATTTTTCGTTTCATAACAAGTGCAAATTTAACGATTTCCGCCGATTCGGCAAAATGCAATAATCAGGCCCGGACGGCGTTTTCTATTTGTTATCAACAATCGTTTCTATTTGTTATCAATAATCATGAACGCCCGGAAAATCAGCCGGGAAATCAGCCGACCCTTGTCGGCATCAAGCCTGTAATATGACGGAGCCCTGCCTTACTTCTGCTTCTCCACGCCTGAGATTCCGCAATAATTTCGGGGCAATCCGCTATATCCTCGCTTTCGCCATCGCCCTCTCCCATTTCAATGTCCTTGCCGGAAGCAATATGTGGTTTCCAATCACGGCCTATCATCGGGTGTGCAGCTTCTTTGTGATGAGCGGTTTTCTGATTTACGGCAGTTATTTCCGCGCCCGCGACTGGAAGGATTATCTCCGTAACCGCGCCTGGCGAATCCTCCCCTCCTACCTGCTGACCGTCGGGGCCTGCGCCCTGCTCTTCGTTTTCCTGTCCGATCTTCCGGCCGCGGAATATTTCACATCGGCCCAATGGTGGAAATATCTGATAGCAAATTCTCTCTCGCTCAACTTTATCGAGAGCGACCTCCCCGGAGTGTTCACTTCCCATGAGCTTTCCGCCATCAACGGTTCGCTCTGGACAATGAAGGTCGAATGGTTTCTTTATATCCTCATCATTCCTTTCATAATCATCACCTCGCGGAGCCGTCACGCGCTCTGGAAATGGTGTCTGGGCGTGTTGCTTTTCTCCGCTCTCTACAAATTCGCCTGCATCGAACTTTATGAGCGCACCGGGCGCCGGATTTTCCACATCATGGAGCATCAATTTGCCGGACAGATGGCCTATTTCTTCTGCGGGGTCGCTTTGTTTGTCTATCTCGAACGTATCAAGCGCTTCCGCGGGTGGCTTGCCGCCGGGTCGCTTATCCTCGTGATTATTGCTACGATTTTCGCGGCCGACAGCTACTTCTTCTCTCTCCTCGTGTTTCCGCCGGCTATCGCTACGCTGGTGGTGTCGCTCGCTTTCCTCGGGACGTGGGGCGCCTGGGCTGAACGCTTCGAGAATTGTTCCTATGAAATTTATCTTTTCCATTTCCCTCTGACCCAGACTGCCGTCCATTTCCGCCTTCATGAAATCATCGGCCCTTTCCCGGCTTTCCTGATGGTTTTCGCGGTCTGCGTCATCGCCGGATACCTCGTGGCCACTCATTTCTCCGCCCCGCTCCGCCGGGCCCACCGCAACGCAAGCAATAACGCTCCCGTAATATCCGTTAAATAAGTATTGTTCACCTACATCGGAAATGATTTCTAAATCCAAATATGTCGCCATCCTGGCCGGGGTGCTTGCCTCCCTCGCCTCGTTCCTGCCCATTTCGGCCGCCACCCCGACTCCGGCGGAATCCTCTTGGGAGGTATATACTTCTTTTGACTGTTATCCACACAGAATCATGGACTCGGAACGCTTCACATATTTTTTCGTGTCGCAGAGCCGTGTCGACGCCTCCCGGGAAACTTATCGTCTCCCAGCGGGAGGTCTTTTCTATTTTGATAAGCAGAACCCGGCCGACGGTATCCGCGACCTCCGTTCGCTCCGCCCTCTGACCGGCGACGAGATGCGGGTCGCCGACCTTAATCCCCGAACGAATACTCTCGTGATCGGGTATGCCGACGGGCTTGTCGACGTCGTTGACGCTCAGGGGCAGGTCCACTCTTTTTCACAGCTGAACCGCCACCGTCTGCTGAAGCGCAAGCAGCCTATGGCCGTCGGTTTCCCTCTCAACAGCCCGGATATCTGGATCGCGACCTCCGCCGGTTTCATGCATATCGACGGCAACACTATGACCGTGAAGGAGAATCCGGCTTTCGACAAGACTTTCACCGACATCTGCCCTGTAGGCAATCAGGTGGTGGCCATTGTCGACGGCGAGTTCTATTCCGCTCCGGCCGACAGCCATCTCGTTTCCTTCTCCTCGTTTTCCCCCATGATGATGGCCGCATGGTCTCCTCAGGCTATCATGCCTCTCTCCGACAACGCGTTCCTTTATCTGGGCGCGACCGCCGCCAACAACTCGTCAAAGGCGAGGGCCATTTATCTCGCCAAGTTCAGCAACGGCAAATGGACCTCTTCGCTCGTGCAGGAGTCGGCTTCTCTCTCGGGGCAAATCGAGGAGGCTACCTGCCTGGCGACTACGGCCGAACATCAGGGTGTCCTTACTCGCGACGGCTATCTGCTCTTCAACTCCGCCTCCGCAATCCAGTTCGGGTTCGGCCTCGCGGCCAATGGATCCCCTATCCGCAAGGATAAGCCGTTGCGCGAATCTTCGGCCGCCGTCGGCTCTTACGATTTCGAAAACTTCTGGGTCTACTCCGAGCGTGCCCGCTTTACGCGTCTGCACCATGACGGCAGCAGCTGGTCGAATCTGACCGGCCCGCTCGCCCCGAAGGGCCCGGCCCCTTACCGCCAGACGGCTTTCTCCTACAGTCCCTCTCACGGTGTGCTCGTCTGCAACACCGGCGCCGATGTCACCATCACCGATACGCCCGAAATCGGCCTCCAACTTTCGGCAAACTTCGACGGCAAATGGTCGAACCTTTCGCCCAACTCCGTGGAGCCTTTCTGCATCGCCTCCAATCAGTCGCTTGAAACGGCGTTCTCCTCGCTTCGCAATTTCTATCCTTTCAGCTCTCCGCGCGACATCCACGTCGATGCCGACTATCCTCAGTTTGCCATTCTCGGATCGCGCACGTGCGGCCTGGCCGTCGTGAACCTCGACGACCCCTCCTCTACCGTGCTCGCCCTCGGCTCTCCCTCCGGATTCTCGGGATCGCGCTTCAATAAGTTCCCCGGTTTTGTCAATTTCTTCCCGGCCAATTCCTGGGGAGAGTTTGCCCCGGTGAGCGTCGGCGGATTCGATGGCGACGGAACTCTCTGGTTCCTTTATTCCCATCAGGGAGGCACGGGCGACCATAAGTATCCCGTGTTCTATTACTGGACGCCCGCCGACCGCGCCACGGCCATGAACCCCGACGTGCTGAAGGCTGCGGATCCGGCTGCGGCCGGTCTGCGTTTCCCCAAACCTCTCCCTCTCGGCGAGGCGGCCGGAATCGCCCAGTCTTATTCTTTCATGCTCACGCCGGCTCATCCGTCAAACAGAAATAAACTCGTCGCTTACCGCCACACGGGCGATGACCGTGTCATCCTCGTCTATGACCATAACGGAACTCCCGACAACATCTCCGACGACCATCGCGCGGAATTCTCTGCAATCCGTCTTCCAAACGGGGCCGGAATCGACCTCCAGTATATCTACTCTCTGGCCGAGAATCCCCTTAACGGGATGATCCTTATCGGATGTTTCCACGGCGTCTTTGAGGTCGACCTCAATTCTCCGATTGAGAACGGAGTTATCGCGGCCCGCGAACTCGGGGTCCACAATGCCGACGGCACGATTTCTCCGATTGCCCACGAATCTCTGATCTCCGCGCTTGCTTTCGACGAGTATGGCCGGGCATGGGTCGGCACGCAGACCAACGGCGTGACAGGCCTCGCTTCGGATTATTCGCGCGTGGTCGCAACCTACAACACCTCCGGCTCTCCCCTCCCCGACGATTTTATCACGGGCCTCGGGTGGGATCCGGCTCGCAAACGCCTGATGATCGGCACGCGCAACGGAATCGCCTCCGTGATGCCCGACCGGCAGGAAATTCTCAACGCCTCTCGTCCGGACGCTATGTTTGCCTATCCGGAAGCTGTCACTCCCGATTTCGCCGGAAATATCGCCATCCATAATGTCGGAAGGCTCTCGCGTCTCGAAGTGCGCGACCGCGAGGGACGGACCGTGGCTTTCCTGCCCGCCGCCTCCGACGGCACCACTTTCTGGGACCTTAACGACACTCTGGGAAATCCCGTTGAGTCAGGGTCCTACCTTATCTGCGACCTTAGCCGCATGAATCCTGACATTCGCGTGATGATCGTCCGATAAAACACACTGTGTCAGATAGATTTGATTTTATCAAACATTCTGCGTATCTTTGCAGACTATGAGCGAACTTTTTACTCCTGATATATACTATGGCGTGGTCTGGTCAATGCTGGGCCTCGCCGTTGTAGTTTTTGTGGCTCTCCATCGTTTCACGGCCGGGTATGGAATGATGTACAACTCCCGCTGGGGAAAGGGAATCAATAACCGCCTCGGATGGTTTGTCATGGAGGCTCCGGTCGTGATCGCCATGATGCTGCTCTGGCTTCTAAGCCCCCGTCGCGCCGAGGCGGCTCCGGACGTGATGGCGCTTATCTTCCTTGCCCACTATGTCCAACGCGCTTTTGTCTTTCCTTTCCTTATCAGGGGAAAAAGCAGAATGCCTCTGGCAATCATCGCAATGGGGATTTTGTTCAATGTGGTGAACGCCTATATGATCGGGGGATGGATTTTCTATGTCGCTCCTCCCGACCGCTATCCGGCCTCCTGGCTCGCAAGCCCTCTTTTCATTCTCGGCACGCTCATATTCTTCGCCGGAATGGCCATCAACATTCATTCCGACCATATCATCAGGAATCTCCGCAAACCGGGCGACACGAAACATTATATCCCCCGGGGAGGGATGTTCCGTTTCGTCACATCGGCCAATTATCTGGGGGAATTATCGGAATGGATCGGCTACGCGATTCTTACCTGGAGCCTCGGCGGATTTGCCTTCGCCGTCTGGACGTTCGCCAACCTCGCTCCGAGGGCCGCCAGTATCCACGACCGATATATCAATGAATTCGGCACGGAATATTCCTCGCTCCACCGCAAATATATCATCCCTTTCATCTATTGAGAATATTATGACGCTTTTCACTCCCGGGAAAATCGGCCCCGTTGAACTTCGCAACCGAACAATCCGCAGCGCGGCCTTCGAAGGAATGGGGCGCGACAACGGCCCGACGGAGATGCTCCGCGATTATCATCTCTCCGTGGCCCGCGGCGGCGTCGGGATGACCACGCTCGCTTACGCGGGAATCTGCCGTTCGGCTCTCTCTTTCGACACGCAGCTTTGGCTTCGCCCGGAAATCGTCGCCCCTCTCCGCATCATCACCGACGGGATTCATGCTGCCGGAGCCAAGGCCTCTATTCAGATCGGCCATTGCGGAAACATGACCCACATACGGACTGCGGGCGGAATCCCCGTGGGAGCCTCGTCGGGTTTCAATCTCTATTCTCCGACAATTGTCCGCGGTCTGAAACCTGCCGAGCTTTCGGAGCTCGCCCGCTCGTTCGGCGACGCGGTCCGCACGGCGCGTGATGCGGGTTTTGACTGCATCGAGGTCCATGCCGGCCACGGATATCTTATCTCTCAGTTTCTCTCCCCTTACACTAATCGACGCCGCGATGAGTTCGGAGGCTCGCTCGACAACCGGATGCGATTCATGCGGATGGTGATGGAGGAGGTGATGAAAGCTGCCGGCAACGACATGGGGGTGCTGGTCAAAACCAATATGCGCGACGGTTTCAAGGGGGGACTCGAAATTGACGACTGTCTGACCGTGGCCCGCGAACTCCAGGAATTGGGAGCTCATGCTCTGGTGCTCTCGGGAGGTTTCGTGAGCAAGGCGCCGATGTATGTGATGCGCGGAGAGATGCCGATTCATTCGATGACTCATTATATGAATCAATGGTGGCTCAAATATGGGGTTCGGGCGGTCGGACGCTGGATGATTCCTTCCGAGCCTTTCAAGCCTCTTTATTTCCTCGAAGATGCGCGTCGCTTCCGCGATGCCCTCTCGCTCCCTCTCGTCTATGTCGGCGGGGTTGTCGACAGAAAGGGGGCCGACACGGTGCTCGCCGAGGGGTTTGATTTCATCCAGATGGGTCGCGCTCTGCTCCGCGAACCTGATTTTGTCAACAGGATGAAGGAGTCGGAGGATAACCACCATTGCGGTTGCGACCATGTCAACTATTGCATCGCCAGAATGTATTCCCGGGAAATGGCCTGCCATAAGGACTGTCGCGATCTCCCTCGGGCGATTCTGAAGGAGATTGAGAAAATTAAAAGCCGGGGATAATATGGCCGACAATAAAGATCTTTCCAACCCGAAAGGGAGTTCGGACGTTAATAAAAGTAAAGAGGCTTTCAGGGAATTGAGGGCTGCCGAACGGCGCGGCGACCTGAGGGGGCGTCTCGCCGTCGTGACCGGGGCCAGCAGCGGCATCGGTCTGCAGTTCTGCCGGACGCTGGCCGGAATGGGCGCCGCCCTGCTGATGATTTCAAACCGGAGGGAGGAACTTGAACGCTGTGCCCGCGAGGTGGCCCGCGATTTTAATGTGAAAACAGTGGCGATGTACTGCGACCTCACTCAGCCCGACGCGGCCGAGGCCGTGACTCGGTTTTTGGATTCGCGCGGGATGGTGGCCGACTATCTGATCAATAATGCGGGAATCTTCTCGTTTCTTCCGGTGGCCGACACGGCGGAGAAGAAAATCGACTGTTTCATCGACCTCCATGTGCGCGCCGTCACAGCTCTCAGTCGCGAGTTCGCCCGGCGTTTCCGCGAACGCGGCTGCGGCCGAATCCTCAACATGAGCTCTATGTCTTGCTGGACGCCGATGCCGGGGCTGGCCATGTATGCCGCCACGAAGGCTTATATCCGGGTCTTCACGCGCTCGCTCCATTATGAACTCCTCGACAGCAACGTGACCGCCACGGCAGCTTGCCCGGGAGGGATTGCAACCGATCTCTTCGGCCTCCCTCCGAAGCTGATGAGACTCGCTCTCCGAATCGGCGCCGTCCAGTCGCCGGAGAAATTCACAAGGAGGGCGGTCGACAGGATGCTCCGTGGAAAGAAGCAGTATGTCAACGGGCTGCTGAACCGACTGGCGATTCCCGCCGTGGCCTGCGCTCCGACTCCTGTCCGCCTCCTCGTGAAACATAAGATGCTCGACAAGAACATTACGCGCTGAGTCGCTCCGCTCCGGATTCCCCGACTCGGATTCTTTATATAACCCTTAAACCGGGGCTTCGCCCCATTTCAAGATGGCAAACAGATTAGTTGAAATCATCCCGGCCCAGGCTCGCCGTTACGGCTCGCGAGAGGCCTACCGCTTCTGCTGGCGAAAAAATGGCGAATGGCTCTCCACGTCCTGGGAGGAATTCGCCCTGCAGGTTGATGTGGCCGCCAAGGCGCTTTGCCGCCTCGGACTCATCGAAAAAGACAAGATAGCCATCTGCTCTCCCAACACTCCCCAGATTCTTATCTCTGAATTCGGAGCGTTCAAGAACCGACTGACGGCTATCCCGGTCTATTCGAGCAGTTCGCAGTCGCAGTACGACTATATTATCTCCGATTCGGGCGCGAAGGTCCTCTTCGTCGGCGATAAGCACCAGTATCCGCTGGCTTACAATTATTGGAAGTCGCATCCTGAAATTCTTAAGATCGTGGTCTTCAAGAATGACGGGATGGAACTGATGGAGGACGACACGGCAACTATCTTCTGGGATGATTTCGTGCGCCTCGGGATGGAAGCCGATGTGGCGACCTCCGAGGAGGTGACCCGGCGCGCCAACCGGGGTCTTCCCGACGATATGGCCACGTTGATCTATACGTCGGGCACGACCGGCGAGCCGAAAGGCGTCGCGATCACTCATGCCAATTATGACGCCGCCATTGAAAAACATCTCCAGATTCTTCATGCCGTCAACGATGAGGATGTCTCAATGTCGTTCCTCCCCATGAGCCATATCTTTGAGAAAGCATGGACGTTCTATTGCATCACGCGAGGCCTCACGATTGCGGTCAATTACGATCCGAGAGTGATTCAGGACACGATTAAGGAGGTGAAACCCAACTTGATGTGCTGCGTGCCTCGGTTCTGGGAAAAGGTCTACGCGGGCGTGAAGGAAAAGATTGCCACGATGTCGTTCGCTCAGCGTCAGGCCGTGAAACGCGCCATTCGCGTCGGCTACCGCCGCAATATCCATTATCGACGCCTCGGAAAGAAAGCTCCCGCGCTCCTCGAGAAGGAATATCAGTTCTGGAACCGCCGCATTTTCTCACAGCTTAAGGAAGCAATCGGCATCCCCAATCCTAATTTCTTCCCGACGGCGGGCGCTCCGCTGAGCGACAGGATCACGCAGTTCCTCCGGGCCGTCGGAATCGACGTTATTATCGGCTACGGGTTGAGCGAGACTACGGCAACCGTGACCTGCTTCCCTGCGACGGGGTATGAAATCGGGTCGGTCGGCGTGCCGCTCCCCGGCGTTAAGGTTAAGATCGACTCCAATGGCGAAATCCTTGTGAAGGGTCCGACCGTAACTCCCGGATATTATAAAAATCCGGAGGCCAACGCCGCCGCCTTTACCGACGACGGCTTCTTCAGAACGGGCGACGCAGGATATTTTACGCCCACGGGCGCTCTCGTCCTGACCGAACGTGTCAAGGACCTTTTCAAGACTTCCAACGGTAAATATGTCGCTCCGCAGCTGATGGAGAGCCGACTGGCTGAAAATAAGTATATCGACGAAGTGGCTGTCATCGGCGACCGCCGGAAGTTTGTCTCGGCCCTTGTCGTGCCTAATCTGTCGCAGCTCCGCGCCTGGGCTGCCAAGAATGGAATCGACGACAGCGACACTTCCCGACTGCTCGAAAATCCGCGCGTGATCAAGTTCGTGATGGATCAGATCGCCGACTATCAGCGCGACATCGCCGACTACGAGAAGATTAAGCGCATTACACTCCTGCCTAATCATTTCTCGATTTCAAACGGAGAGGTGACCAACACGATGAAAGTGCGCCGACCGGTCGTGACCCGCAATTACGCCGCCGAGATCGAACGCATGTACTCCGACGACTATCCGCTGAAATAATGGACGTGAAATAATGGGGGCAATTCCGCCGTTCAAATTGCCAGTTTAAGGGATATAAGCTATCTTTGCAAAAAATTTCGGATTATCTATGATTACTACCGATCAGCTCAAGGACCTCGAAACTCGTTGCGAGCAACTTAAGAAATATCTCGACATCGATTCGAAGAAAATCGAAGTCGAGGAGGAGGAACTCCGGACCCATGTGGCCGATTTCTGGGACGACCGCGAAAAGGCTGAGGCCCAGATGCGTAAGATCAAGGGACTCCATTTCTGGATCGACTCTTACGAGGCGCTCGCCCGGCAGGTCGAGGAGGTCCGTCTGGCCCTTGATTTCCTCAAGGAGGGGCTCGTAGAGGAGGCGGATGTCGACTCTCAGTATGAGGCCGCCCTTAAGGAACTCGAAAAACTTGAACTCCGCAATATGCTCCGCCGAGAGGAGGATAAGCTCGGCGTCGTGCTGAAAATAAACTCCGGAGCCGGTGGGACGGAAAGCCAGGACTGGGCCTCGATGCTCATGCGCCTGTATCTCAGATATGCCGAACGTCACGGCTACAAGACTTCGATCGCCCAACTTCTCGACGGCGATGAGGCCGGAATCAAATCGGTCACTATCAATATCGAGGGGGATTATGCCTATGGCTTCCTGAAAAGCGAGAATGGTGTCCACCGTCTTGTCCGCGTGAGCCCCTACAACGCCCAGGGAAAGCGTATGACTTCGTTCGCTTCCGTCTTTGTCACCCCCCTCGTCGACGACACTATCGACATTCAGGTGGAGACGGCCCGAATTTCCTGGGACACGTTCCGTTCCGGGGGTGCCGGTGGTCAGAATGTCAATAAGGTCGAATCCGGCGTCCGCCTCCGTTATCAATTCAAGGACCCCTACACGGGCGAGGAGGAGGAAATCCTTATCGAGAACACTGAAACCCGCGACCAGCCCAAGAATAAGGAAAATGCGCTCCGCCAGTTGAAATCGATCCTTTACGACAAGGAGCTTAAACACCGGATGGAGGAGCAGGCTAAGGTCGAGGCCGGCAAGAAGAAAATCGAATGGGGAAGCCAGATCCGAAGCTATGTCTTCGACGATCGTCGCGTGAAAGACCATCGCACGAATTACCAGACTTCTGACGTGAACGGGGTCATGGACGGCGAGATTGATGAATTCATCAAGGCCTACCTGATGGAATTCGCCGCCGACGAGGCTACCGACTGAGGCTCGACACCCCACTGAATTTTGACTTTTACCGACTTTCTCGCGATTGCCCGACGGGTCTTTTCCGCGAGAAAGTCGCTTTTTTTCGCTTTTCTTTGAAGTGTTACCGTTTATTTTGGTTAACTTTACGAATTGAATTCTTTTGCCATGGAAATGACCGATGCCGACTATGACCGACTGATTGACGAACGCGCCGAGCACGTTTTTGACGTGATGCGCCCCCGCGTATCCCCTATTGAGCTCGAAAAACTCCGCGAGGCTTTTGAACTCGCCAAGAAAGCCCACGCTCCTCAACGCCGCAAAACCGGAGAACCTTATATCCTCCATCCCGTGGCCGTCGCCACGATCGCCGCCGAGGAACTTTCACTCGACGCCGCCTCGGTAATGGCCGCTTTCCTTCACGATGTCGTCGAAGACACAACTATCCCTCTCTCGGAAATCCGCCAACGATTCGGCGACGATGTCGCTTTCCTCGTCGACGTCGTGACAAAAAAGAAACAACCGGAGTATGTCGACTCCAAACAGGTCGATAATTACCGTCAGATGCTCGACTCCGTGCAGTATGACATCCGGGCCCTCCTTGTCAAACTCTCCGACCGTCTCCATAATATGCGCACTCTCTCCTCCATGCGCCCCGACAAACAGATGAAGATTGCCGGCGAAACCGACTATTTCTATGCTCCCCTCGCCAACCGCCTCGGACTCTATCATGTCAAGACCGAACTCGAAAATCTCGGCCTTAAGTTCCGATGCCCTCACGATTATGAGGAAATCACTACCCTGATCGCCCGCGACGAACGCGACCAGAAGGCCCGCCTCGACGCTTTCCGGAATGAAATAAAGGCCACTCTCGACGCTGCCGGAATCTCGGCCCGCGTTTATGTCGAATATCGAAAGCCTTACTCCATCTGGCGCAAAATGAGAAAGTTCGGCGACGATTTCAACCATCTCAAATATCGCCATTTTACCGAAATCGTCTACCGCACCCCTAAGAATATGTCGGAAAAGGATATGGCCCTCCGGATATATTCCGTGCTGACCAACCGATTTAAGGAAAAACCGGGAGGCATCACCAACTATATTGACTCTCCTAAAGAAAACGGCTATCAGAGTTTCCACCTTAAACTCCTCGCCGACTTCGGCCGCTGGCAGGAGGTCCATATCAGCTCCGACCGGATGATCCGCGATTCGCAACTCGGTTGCATGGCCGACCGATCGGAAGACAATATCGCCCGTTGGATCGATAAATTCCGCCATATTCTCAAGGATATCGCCGCCCGCGGTCATAAGGGCACGAGCTTTATTGAAAACGTTGTCCGTTCGTTCTATAACGACGACATCATGACCTTCACTCCGAAAGGCCGTCCGGTCGTGCTCCCCCAACGCGCGACCGTGCTCGACTTCGCTTACGAACTAAACCGCGAACTCGGCGAACACGCCCAGTATGCCCGCGTAAACGGATTCCTCACTCCCATCAAGTCGCCCCTCAGACGCGGCGACGTGGTCGAAATTTTCACTAACCCCGACTCCCGGCCTCGTCGCGACTGGCTCGACGCCGTAGTCAGCTACAAAGCCCGACAGGCTATCGAGGCCTATCTTAACCGTCTCCCCAAACCGGCTTATCATCGCTGCCCCCATTGCAAACCGATTCCCTGCGAGGAAGTGGTAGGATTCGCCGAAGACCTTAACGATCCCGGTCGCCTTGACCCGGAAGAAAAGTTATTGACAATCCATCGCCGCGATTGCCCGATCGCTATCAGGCTCGCCTCTCAATTCGGAGACTCAATACGCTCGGTTGAATTCAAACCCGACGACACGCTATATCCGATTGCCGTTACTATTCGCGCCGTCGACCGATACCATCTCCTTATCGACCTCGTAGACTGTATCACCAACCAGCTGCAC
>CAMWRW010000043.1 GCA_947176755.1 uncultured Porphyromonadaceae bacterium | reverse complement strand
GAAAATTTTTTCTTCTTGCATAGGCAATCCTTATCGTTAGTTATTCATTCTTGTCGGGCATTAATCATCCCGACTCGCAATATGGCGTAAATCTTGAACGCAAGTTAGCATTTTATTTCCATATTCCAAAATTTATCGCCATTTTGTTTCTATCTTTATTGCGATGCACGAATTTTGGAAAGTATAAAGGATGACAGGCATTAACTTCATCACGATTGAAACCCGACAAAGAAAAAGTCCTCGCAAAAACTGCAAGGACTTATTTCCTATTAATACTGACTCCTATTATTTCAACAGAAGCACTTTTTTACCGTTCACAATGAAAATCCCATTTGACGGATTCTCCACTACTCTACCACTTAGATCGTAGAAAATTGGCGCACGATTAGCATCCTCCTCAACCAAATTCACATCGAGAATGTCTAAAGAGCTAATAACCTCAACTTCTTGCTCTTCCGACATAATTCCTCCGAACCCTACTACCCTTAGCGTACATTTTCCCTTTGACTTTACTTTAATCTTCTGCGCAAAATTGTCAGGTTCAATCCTTTTATGATTGCTTGATAGAATTCTATACGGTGGCAAAATGAGAGCACGGGGAAATTCGATACCGATTTGATCGGTAGAGCATTCCACCTCTTCCACCGATCCATTATAGATAGTGTCAGGAATCGAGAACATCACTTCGGAAGGCAACGGACATTCTTCTGTTGTCAAACAATCCTGAAAGGCTCCGGTCCACCCCTTTAGTGCGTATTCATCCTCTAATGCTTTAGGGATGAAAATCTTTACATTTGTGCGCCCTTCATCAAGCATATCCTCGTCTAATTCCGGCGCCTGCAAACAATCCATATCGAGCCATTTGAACATAGTCAACGCACCTTTATGAACTTTTTCGACTGCCTTTCCTAACCTTACATAACCCGGAAAACTCCCTTGATAAAAGCTGTCTTCAACTTCTCTTACACCATCTCCGGTATCAATCGACAGAAGCATAAGACACCCGGCAAAAGTTTTTTCCCTAAGAATCGAAACTGAATCAGGAACTTTAATTGCTGCTAAATTTTTACATTGATAAAATGCCTCCTTACCTATGAAATTGATGGTTTCGGGAAGGTGAACAATCGAAAAATTGCAATTACTGAAAGCACGCTGTCCGATAGCAGTCACCGGATAGTTCCGGCCATCAACAGAAATTGACTCCGGAATAGTCACTTCATACTTGTCCTTGTCGGCAAGAGATGATACGGTCGCGGTCAGATCGTCAGTATTTAAAAAATAATTTACATCATCCACACACACCAAGTGCGCAGCAGCCGACATAGTAAAGACGACTGCGAGCATAACGATAATTTGTAAAGTTTTCATTTGCGTATGGGTTAAAGTTGTTATATTGGTTATTCTTAGGCGATTTTAGATTTCAATTGCAAACTTACAAAATCCATTTTCAAATGCAAGTAAATATTAATTTATTTCACAATTTGTTAATCTAAATTCTCAATCTTTGCAAATTCGACGTTGAATCCAGTCGCGATAAGCAATAGAAGAATCGGCTTCGCTTTCGGTGCTTGCCGGAGCTAAGCTCTTGTAAGTTTACCAAATCGCAAGATTAGCTGCTGATAAACGCAGGAAATGAAATAAAAAAACCGCACCGGGAGACCCCGACACGGTTTCTATGGTTATCACTGACTCCTATTATTTCAACAGAAGCACTTCAAGCACATAGATCGCTGCCCCGGCAAGATAACCGGCAAGTGCCCACAACGTGAATTTCTTCAGATACCATCCGAAGTTCATTTTCTCGAGCCCCATCGCGATCACTCCGGCCGCCGAGCCGATAATCAGAAGCGAACCGCCGACTCCGGCGCAATAGCTCAAGAACTCCCAGAACACTCCGTCCTGCACGAAATTTGCAGCATAGCCTGTGGCAACCGCCGGGTCGGCCACGGGATACATTCCCATCACGCCCGCAACGAGAGGCACATTGTCGAAGATTGACGACATCGCTCCGAGAAGCACATTAATGATATAGACATTATGCACGGCTTCATCAAGCCAGTTGGCCGCCGCTGCAAGAATGCCCGACGCTTCAAGCACGGACACCGCCATCAAGATGCCCAGGAAGAAAAGAATCGAGGGCATATCAATACGGGAAATTACCTGCGGCAACCGATGCTCTTTCACACGCTCAACTTTCTTTGAGTTATACATTATCTCCGTATACACCCAGAGAATACCGAGCACGAGCAGCATTCCGACAAAGGGAGGAAGATGAGTAAGCGTCTTGAAAACCGGCACGAATACAAGGCCGCCGACACCGAGGATAAAGATAGTCACTTTCTCCTTGCGCGACATATCGGCATTCGCCACGGCGGATTGACTGATGGCGGGAAGGTCTCCTTTCAGCGAGCGCTGGATTCCGAACAACGGCACGACCATCGCCACGATACTCGGCAGGAGCACGAAGCTGATAAGAGCCGGCGCCGTCACATTGCCTTTCACCCATAGCATAATCGTGGTGACATCGCCGATGGGCGACCAGGCGCCTCCCGTATTGGCTGCAATCACCACCATTCCCGCGTAAAGCCAGCGCTCATCGCGATCTTCGATCAGTTTCCGGAGAAGAAGCACCATCACAATCGTTGTGGTCATGTTGTCGAGCACGGCAGAGAAAACGAAGGTCGTGCAGCAGATGACCCAGAGCAACGTCCGCTTGCGGCGAGTGGTGATGTGGTCGGTGATAACCGTGAAGCCTCCATGAATGTCGATAAGCTCCACGATTGTCATGGCCCCGATCAGGAAGAAAAGCGTCTGCGTGATGTCGCCGAGTGCCTCGACAATCTTCACGTCAAGAATGTACTCCAGCGCCTGAATATGGGCCGACTTGGCGGCAAGCGCCGGATTCTCGGCCAAGAAGGCCGCAAACTTCTCCCCCTCTACTGCCGGAACAATATATTCCGCTCCGAGGGCATAGAGAATCCACATCAGCATACCGAGCAATAGAGCCGTCGCCGTCTTGTCGATACGGATGGGATGCTCAAGAGCTATCCCGAGATAGCCGATGAAAAACAATACAATAAGTGTCGTTATCATCTGAGTTTTGTGTTGGTTATGGTATTAGATTTGGTTTAGGTTATCTGCGTTTTTTCTTGCTCTTCGAGCTTCCTTTTTTGCTCGATTTCTTTCCGGAGGAAGTCGTTGTCGACTTTCCTGACTTTCCTTTCGAGGGCACTTTCAGTTGATCGCCGGGGCGGAGGGCATCACTCTTAAGCCCGTTGGCGCGCTTGAGCTCATCGACCGTCACGCCATATTTGCGGGCGATCACCGAAAGATTTTCGCCGCTCTTCACGCTATGGCTCTTCGGGGCGGCCTCTTTCTGTTTCTTAGTCTTTGACGACTGTTCATTTTTTCCACCCTTCGCCGTCTCCTTTCTTGAAGATGCGGGCGACGTCCAGTCGGTCTCTTTCCGCGGAGTGTTGTTTTCGGCAACAATTTTTCCCCCTCCGGCGGCGGCCAGCGCGCTTGTCGTGGTGATCCGGAGCATTTGCCCGGTGCGGATTGAGGAACGTCGAAGATTGTTCCAGCCCTTGATCTCATCGACGGTCACGCCGTAGGTCTCGGCAAGTTTCGCAAGAGTCTCTCCCGGCGACACCTTATGCTGAACGGTGACTGTCGCCCCCTTCGAGGCTGCGGGGCGCGTCTGACGCTGAGGCTGGGTATATTCCGTCGGCGACTCTATCGGCGACATATCCTCGGCTTCAGACTCTTGCTCGATCCGGGCGGCAAGAGCCGCTCCGGGTTGTTCGCCGGGTTCGGCCGAAACTCGTCGTGAATACTTCTCCGACTGATAGGCCAATATGTCGGACTCGCTCATCAGGTAGGCCTGACATTGCACGGAAGGCAAAATCAACGTATAGCTTTTCGAGCTTGAACCCGGGATGATATCGGCCCGGAACTGCGGATTGAGCACTCGCAGCTCCTCGACAGGAATATCAAGCACATGAGAAATCTGATCGAAATGCACCCGGTCGGAGATCATCAGCGTGTCGGTCACGAGAGGCTTCGTCGGCAACACCGGAGAGATATTGTGCTCCGGATAATAGTTCATCACATAGTTGGCAGCGATAAACATCGGCACATATCCCCGCGTCTCGGAAGGGAGGAAATAATAGATTGACCAGAAGTCATGACTCGACGGGTCGCCTCCGGCGCGACGCAGCGCCTTGTTCACAGTGCCGGGGCCGCAGTTATAGGCCGCTATCGCCAACGACCAATCCTTATAAGTCGAATAAAGGTCTTTGAGGAACACGGCCGCCTTTTTCGACGACACATACGGGTCGCGACGTTCGTCGACAAGCGAGTTCACCTCCATGTCGAGGCCCTTGGCGGGATTGAGCATGAATTGCCAGAGGCCGGCGGCGCCATGCTTTGACACGGCATTCGGATTCAGCGCCGACTCTATCACGGGAAGATATTTCAACTCGTTAGGCAGTCCGGCCTCTTCGAGTGCCTGCTCGAAAATCGGCATGTAATAATTGCTCAGCCCTAAAAGCGCCGCAACCTGTTCGCGTCCCCGCGACGTGTAACGCTCGATATAGTTCCTCACAATTGAATTATAAGGCATATCGATCACGGTCGGAAGATTCGCCAGACGTTCGCGAAGCACGGCATCGCTCACCTCGACATCCCGCTGCGTGCGGTAGCGGTCGTCGGTGGCCGTATAGTTCTTCATGTACCAGCCCTCCATCATCTTCCGCGTATCATTCTCAAAACTTTCGGGATAGATAATGTTTGAATCTGTGATTTCCGTCTTTATGTCAAGGACGTTACGGTCTTTGGCAGTCGCGCTTCCGGCAAGAAGCAGCGTGCTTCCCAAAAGGGCTATGTGAAAGAATCGTCTGATCATGATTTTCGTTTTTGGTCGGTTAAGTCTTCAGTCGTCACATCCGACTAAAATGTAAAGGCCCAGTTCATTCCCAGGGCCGGGGCGCCTCCCGGGGAGGGCTGCAGCAGGGCCGGGGTCATGTCAAGGGCCAGGTCGGGAGAGATATCGAAATGGGCCATCGACGCATCAACGTAGGCATCCACGATGCACACCAGATAGAGCGCCACGAGCCCGATTATGCACAGGTCGCGATTGCGACGGTAATAATCGCGGCGCGATTTGAACACCTGCTGAAGCCAGCTTTTGTCGAAATCGCTCTCGTTTACCGTCGGAGGGAAGAAATCCATGTAAGATTTGGTGGAGGGGTCGGAGTCGACAAGGTCGCGGTAGCCCTGAGTGTAATCGGCATATTGACTGTTGTTCCACGACGCGGCATATCCGAGTCCCATAAATCCCCCGACCACAATCGGCAGCTTCCAATAACGGCGGTTATAAATCTGACCCAGTCCGGGGCAAAGTGCCGCCATCCACACTGCCCGCTGAGGGGAGGGATTGAATATCTTTTTGCCATTGAGGCCGTAAGGGTAATCATCGGCCACGACTTCCGTCGGGGGTTCATCATCTTCGGGGCGCTCGGCCTCCAGCCGCGCATCGAGCACGACTTCCGTGTCAGGCTCTCCCGCCGACTCTTCCCGGGGGGCGGGCGTTTCAGCCTGCGGACGCTCTTCGGGAACGGCCGCACGCGCGCATAACCCGGTCAGTTCGCCCGGCAGGAGCAACAACGCGCAAAGCGCGAGCAACAGAACTTTCTCGCTCCGCTGTCCGCGTCCCCTCTCCCCTTTCCGGGGAAATATTCTCTTTATGCCTGACTCACTCCGGCTCACTGCTGATTCAGTCCGTCAAAAGTTTTTATCAATGCGTGGAGTTCGTCGTCGGAGGCGAACTTGAAAGTTATTGTCCCTTTTCCCGTGGCATCGCGCTTGAATTTCACAGGCGTCGTGAAACGACTTGTCAGCCGCGAGGCAAACTCGTCGTAATCATGGTTGGCCTCCTGTCGGACTCTCGGCATCTTTTCCTCGGGGTTGCGAAACTCTTTTGCCAGCTGCTCGACGGCCCTGACACTCAGGTCGTCCTTCAGTACCCTCTTGTAGAGTCTGAGCATCAGCTTCGGATCTTCTGCCGAAAGGATTGCGCGGGCATGCCCCATGTCAATCCGGCGGTCGCGCAAACCGAGTTGGATTTCAGCCGGAAGGCGCAACAGACGGAGATGATTGGCGATTGTGGCCCGTTTCTTGCCGAGTCGCTCGGAGAGACGTTCCTGCGTAAGGTTGTAACGATCGATAAGTTGCTGAAACGCAAGGGCCACTTCGATAGCGTTAAGATCCTGACGCTGGATATTCTCGATAAGGGCCATTTCGGTCATCTCCACATCCGTGGCCTTCCTCACGTATGCAGGCACGGTGGTTAATCCTGCGCGGCTTGCGGCACGCCAACGGCGTTCGCCGGCGATTATCTGGTAGTCGCCCGAATCTGTCTGGCGTAGTGTCAGGGGCTGCACGACTCCGAGTTCACGAATCGATGCAGCAAGCTCCTCAAGACCCTCCTCGTCGAACGTCCGGCGGGGCTGCTCCGGATTCGGTTCAATCCGGTCGAGCTCTATCTCCGTGATTGCCGACGACCCTTCCGGACGGACCTCATCCATCCTGATCAGAGAGTCGAGACCGCGTCCCAATGCATTGCGTTTGCTATTGATCATTTTTCCTGTTTTTCTGCTTTCTTCTTCCGGTTGCGCTGGCGCAGCTCCTTGGCAAGCTGCATATATGCTATAGCCCCGCGCGAGTCGGGATCATACAGAATCACGGGGAGGCCGTGGCTCGGAGATTCCGATAATTTGATATTGCGGGGGATCACCGTCGTGAACACCATGTCGCCGAAATGTCCTTTCAGCTCCTCGAATATCTGGTTGGCGAGCCGCAGGCGTGCATCATACATCGTCAGCAGAAACCCTTCGATTTCAAGCTCCGGACGCAGACGGCTCTTGATGATTCTGACCGTGTTGAGCAACTGGGCGATTCCTTCGAGCGCGAAATATTCCGCTTGCACCGGGATAAGCACCGAGTCGGCCGCCGTCAGGGCGTTGACCGTGATTATTCCCAGCGACGGGGAGCAGTCTATCAGGATGTAATCGTAATTATCCTTCACCGGGGCGAGCATCGTTGCCAGCGCGCGCTCGCGGTCGCGGCGCCCCATCAGCTCCACTTCCGCTCCCACAAGATCTATCCGCGAGCAGATAATGTCGAGGCCGTCGATCTGTGTATGCATCACGGCGTCGGCCGCCGGATAGTTATCTATCAGACATTCATAAACCGACGCATCCGTCTCCGCAGGCTCCATCCCGAGACCCGACGTCGCGTTCGCCTGAGGATCGGCGTCCACAAGCAGAACTCGCTTCCCTTCTGTGGCAAGACATGCACCAAGATTGAACGAGGTCGTCGTTTTCCCGACGCCTCCTTTCTGGTTGGCTATCGCTATTATTTTTCCCATTTGGCTCTTTCTTCTCGGCGGCCTATCGCCGCCCGGCGTCCGTCGCCGGACGCTTCGCTTATTAATTTGCAAATATAGTGATTATTTTGCATTCCTTTTTCCTTTCATCTTTTAAAATTCTTTAATATCCACTACAAAATACGTCCTCTTTCCCGGCTAAGAGAAAGAGGACGCACTCGTTCCGTAACTTATCTACAGCCTATCTAACAAGCCGGCTTCGAATCGTGCCGTCGGCCTCCCGTCGGACTTCAACACGGATTCCTCGCGCATCCCGCGCCGCCAGGCCGTCGGGCGTGTAATAGCTGACGGCATTTCCGCCGGCGTCGACTCGCGTTTCATCCAGGGACGCGGCAATTCGGATTTCTTTTGATTCGAGCGGGATATAGTTCATCAAGCTGTAAGCGCAGAGATAAAGCGTATAATCCCCCTCCGGCAGCAAGCGTCCGTAAAAATCGCTCATGCCTATTCCGTCGGAATAGTCCAGACTTTCTTCAGCCGCGAAGTCGAGCGCCTGCACCGCTCCGGCGTTCACCACACTTCCCTCCGAGGTCATCAACACGGGAACGATCAAAGCGAACATGGCCGAGTCTGTCTCATTTTTGAGAGTAGCCTCTATTCCGATTATCGAGCCCGCAACCGTCTCTCCCGACACAGAAAAGTTCCCGACCTCAGGAAGAGCGGCCACCACATCCGACAACCGGGCCACATCGCCCTGAATATCAACCCTTATCCATGATAATCCGGTCACGGGAGTTTCCACTTCCCGAAATTCCTCTTCGCCGGCTGCATGATAGACCACCGACACTATATACTCTCCGTCGGGCAGGTCGTAAGGGATCGACAGCGTAATGCCTCCGAACGCATACACCGGCGGGACATCCTCCCCAATATTTTCCTCTTCCGTAATAATCTTTTCGCCGGTCTCGACATTTCTGAACTGAAACGCGATTGTAGGATCGGGCATGGTCAGCGGGCCGGGATTGGAGATCTGGCCTCCCAGGCGCACGACATCGCCGCGGGCGGCCTCGGTTTGTTCGAGTGTGAAGGGCAAACGCATTCGGAACACGGGCGTGCCCGTGGAATTCCCCGTCGTGTCGGGTTTGATTCCCAGGACGGCATCCTGCATATATGTGAAACCGGCCGAGGCTCCTCCGATGCCTTGATGAATCGGGTCGAGCAGGTCGAGCAGATAATATCCGTCGGAGACGCCGCCCCATCCCCAGTTGAAATGGAAATAACCGTCGGCATCATATCCGTCGCAGATGAAGCTGTGGCCCCCGTCGATGCTCTGACCGCCGTAAATCACGGGACCCGTCTGACGGAGGTTCTCATAAATCATTGCCTCCCATTCGTCGAGCTGATAAAAGTCGCGCTCCAGATAGCGCATCGATTTGTCGTAACGGAAATATGAGGTCAGCCCGACGCCGACATAATTCGTGATAGCGCCCGAGGCGGAGAGTCCGTAGTCCATTTCCACCGACACTCCTGCGCTGTACATCAGCTCTCCTACGGCCTTCCGGGATTCCTCGGGAGAGTTCTCGTCATATCTGTCGAGCATCCGGTCCCAGTCATAATACATCTTCTCATAGTTCTGTCTGAGAAGTTTTCCTCTCCAATTATAGGAGCTTTGACCTTCGCCATGTTCGGGCCAATTGAAATATTTCATCACCTGGGCCATCGATGTGGCCACACACCCGGTGTAAGTCCGGCTGTCACCCTGTTTGGGACAACACATATTGTAGGGATCTCCCTGATTCCAGCGAGTTGTGCAGAGCGTCGCCACCGGCTCACGCTCGGGCCGCTCGCGACGGATCGTTTCACGCGAGGCGTCAGGATTCGCCGCCGCATACGCCACCTGGGCGGCATATCCGTCAAGCCACCATTCAAAGGCCGGGGCGCGGTTTCCCGCCTTGTCGCGGAGTTGTCCGCGCTCGCTGTAACCGAGAAGCGGGGTCACGCAGTCGTCGGCCGACAGCACCACGAAGCCCTCGCCCGAGGTTGCCTCGAAAAGATAAAGCGCCGGAATGTCGTAGGCAAGGCGGGTCTCCGCGAGTCGGAGACGTTCCGGTCCGGCGAGATGTCGCGGAGTCAGGCCCGCGGCACGCGCGACAGCTTCCTCCGAAGTCAGCGGGGAAGCCATAACGGCCGCCCCTGCTGTGAGCAGGAGGGCGGCCGCCGTAAGGATTCTGTATTTTTGCATCAGTTTTTTATTCATCAGTCAGCTTCTCTGTAGCTTCGCGGATGCGTCTCATCGCCTCGCGGATGTTGTCGTCGCTCGTCGCGTATGAAAGGCGGATGAAACCCGGAGCGCAGAAGGCGGCACCGTCAACGCAGGCCACATGAGCCTCCTCAAGAAGATACATCACATAGTCGCCGCTCGTGGCGATTTTCTTTCCGTTTGCGCTTTTGCCCAACAGAGCCTTCACTTCCGGGAAGAGATAGAACGCACCCTGCGGAGTGGAGGTTTTCCAGCCCGGCACGTCGGCGGCAAGGTCACAGATAAGGTCGCGGCGACGCCGGAATGCCTCGCACATCTCGGCCACACATTGCTGCGAACCTGTATAGGCCGCTTCCGCGGCTTTCTGCGCGATGGAGCTCGCGCCCGACGTGTATTGGCCCTGAAGTTTGGTCACGGCCTTGGCAATCGCTTTGGGGGCGGCCATGTAACCGATGCGCCAACCTGTCATGGCGTAGGCCTTCGACACGCCGTTGATCACGACGGTCTGTTCCTTCATACCCGGGAAAGTGGCGATACTCGGGACGCCTGCTCCCGTGAAGTTGATATGCTCGTAGATTTCATCTGAAAGAACTATAATTTCCGGATGCTCGACAAGCACTTCGGCCAATCGCTCCAGCTCGTCGGCGCGATAGACAGCTCCGGTCGGGTTCGACGGGGAATTGAGCATTATCATGCGCGACTTATCCGTGATTGCCTCACGCAACTGCCCTGGGAGCAGCTTGAAATCATTATCCGGATCGGTCGGAATAAGCACGGGAACGCCCCCGGCAAGCTTCACCATCTCGACATAGCTCACCCATGCCGGCACGGGAATAATCACCTCATCTCCGGGATTGATCAGAGCGAGCAAGGCGTTGGCAAGCTCCTGCTTGGCTCCGTTGCCGACAACAATCTGATCGGGATCGTAATCCAGTCCGTTCTCCTTTTTCAGCTTTTCGCAGACGGCCTCGCGGAGCGACAGATAGCCGCTCACGGGTGTATATCGCGAAAAATTATCATCAATAGCCTTTTTGCCGGCCTCCTTGATATGCTCGGGCGTATTGAAATCAGGCTCGCCTGCGGCCATGCCGATTACGTCTACACCGGCGGCCTTCAATTCGTTGGTTTTCTGCAACATCGCCAGCGTGGCCGATGCCGACAAGTTCTCTACTCTCTCAGATATGTGATTCATGGTCATTAAATATTTTCATTTTCCGCAAAGTTAATGAAACTTTCGGCCATACCAAATAATTACACTCTTTTAATTCTTTTGACCGCTCAGCTCCATGATCCGGGGCACAAGAAGCGTGATTGTCGTGTTCGGGTCAAGTCGATGGCCCCCGTCGAACTCTGTCAGACGGGTGTAATGTTCGAGAAATTCTCCCCGACCGTCGACTACCGTGTCGTTCTTTCCAAAAAATCCCTCCACGAGTTCCGGACTCTCTTTCCGTTTTCCCTGTATTCCTTTCCGGGGGTCAAATTGTTCTTTTTCGAGACGCTCATATTTCTTCACGAGCTTGTCGGTCACTTCAAAATCCTTCAATCCGTCGGTCCGCGGGTTGTGAAATTCAAGACGCCGGCCGACAAATTCTTTCAACTTCCGGCTCACATGAAACGACGGATTGATCAGTATCCTACGGAATCCATGGAACATCTGGGCGAAAAATCCTCCCATCGATGTCCCGATCACAATGGCATCCGGATCGAGCGTCGCCGCCAGTTTCCGAAGTTCCGCCATCGCGACTTCCGGCTGAACCGGCAGGTCGGGGGCGATCACTTCATGGTGTGGCAAGGTGCGCCGAAGTCGCTGGACCGTCACACTCTGCCCCGATGATTGCAATCCGTGGAGATAGACAACCTGTGGTTTTACGACTCGACTCATCCTTTATTTTCCTTTCCTGTTTTGGTCTCCTCCCAGAAATAAAGCCGGTCGGAGGGCCGGACTTTCTCGGCCACGGGCATTGAGAAAAGCTGTCCCTTGACTACTTTATCCACCGGTTTAAGATCAAATCGCAGTTCTTCGACTTTCATGATAATCGCTCCGGTTGTCGGGCCGGTTATCACGACTTCATCCCCGACACTGAGTTCGCCGGCCTCCATCAGAAATTCTCCGACACCAATCTTGCTGAAATATCGGATAGCCTTGGCTGCATAGCGCTTCACGCGGGTCGCCGAGGAGCCATATTTCGCGCTCCACTCTCCGAGGCGCTCCCCAAGATAATAGCCGTTCCAATAACCGCGGTTGAACACTTTTCTCAGACGTTCTTCCCATCCGGCGAGCTTTTCTTCGCCGAATGTGCCGTCGCAGATGGCCTCCAGAGCTTCGGAATAGCACGCCACGGTCTCGGCTACATATTCCGGGCCGCGGGCGCGTCCCTCGATCTTGAACACGCTGACTCCGGCGTCGACCATCTTGTTGAGGAAATGGATTGTCTTGAGGTCCTTGGGCGACATCACATATTGATTGTCAATCTCCAGTTCCTCTCCCGTCTCCTTGTCGCGCACGGTATAGGCCCGGCGGCATATCTGGTTGCAGGCACCCCGATTGGCCGATGAATTCATCTCGTGGAGACTCATGTAGCATTTTCCGCTCACTGCCATACAGAGCGCTCCGTGGCAGAACATCTCTATCCTTACCCGCTCGCCCGAGGGGCCGCAGATGTTCTCCTCCCTGATCTGGCGGGTGATTTCCCCCACCTGGTCCATATTCAGCTCCCTGGCCAGCACCATCACATCTGCAAACCGGGCATAGAATCTGACGGCCTCGATATTGGTCACATTCACTTGCGTCGAGATATGGACTTCCTGGCCTATCTCCCGGGCATAGAGGATGGCCGCCATGTCAGCCGCTATTATGGCCGAGATTCCGGCCCCCTTCGCGGCGTCTATCATCCGGCGCATGAGCCCAAGGTCGGAGTCATACATCACGGTGTTAACCGTAAGATAGGTCTTCACACCGCGCTCCCTGCACCATGCCGCTATCTCTTCCATGTCGTCAATCGTGAAGTTGGCACTCGACCGCGAACGCATGTTGAGTCCTTCGATTCCGAAATAGACGGCATCGGCGCCGGCCTTTACGGCCGCCGCCAATGATTCCCTGCTCCCGACGGGAGCCATTATCTCGAATTCTTTTCTGTTATGTGATTTCATTTTGTTGCAAGATAAAATGTTACGGCGCCAAACGTCAGCGACTTCCACCGACACCGCCGGAATCCGGCGGCGGCCATCTTCAACGCCATGTCGCGGCGTTGTGGAGCCGCAGCTATGCTTTCCGGCAGATAAGAGTAGGCCCGCGAATCGCCCGATGCCAGTTTCCCGACAAGCGGGATGAGGGTCCGCGTATAGAGCTTGTAGAGGCCGCCCGTCAGCTTCCCTTCCGGGACGCTGAGTTCTATGACACACAGCGTGCCCCCCGGACGGAGCACACGATAAATCTCGCGATATCCTTCGTCAAGCCGCTCGAAATTTCTAACGCCGTAGGCAACCGTCACCAGATCGAACGTATTATCGGGAGCATCTATCGCCAGGGCGTCTCCCTTTCGGAATTCAAGATGCCGACGCGCCTCCTCATCCATCTCCGACAGTTTTTTCCGCGCTATCGCAAGCATCCCTTCGGAGAGGTCAAGGCCCGTGATGCGGGCTTCGGGATAGCGGGCGTAGAGCTCGAAAGCCACCTCCCCGGTCCCTGTCGCAAGATCAAGAATCTCCCGCGGCCCTCCGGCACCATATTCTTTGGCTGCCATGTCGAGCGCCCGGTCGCGCCAACCCCGGTCGAGACCCAAGGTCATCGCCGTGTTCATTTTGTCGTAAGCGGAAGCTATCGTATCGAACATCTCTTCCACCTGCTCCCCTTTCCGCCGAGTCGAATCGTAGGGATTCACACTCTCCGCCCCGCTCGGCTTATAGTTCTCAGGAAGTTCTCTATCTTCCATTTTCAGGCAATTAATTTATTTTCCCTCCGGATTCTTTCAAAGTTTCTTCGAATAGGACCGACGGCGCCGATGCTGGCGGGTGTTGAAGTATTCCCATTGGCTCTGCACCTTCGCATTTGTCTCCATCTCCGGATTCGATTCGGCATATTTATAGCCGTATTTGATAAACTGCGGCACGAGGTCCTGGAACATCAGCGCGTTCACTCCCTTATTCTGATATTCGGGATGGACCGCCACGAGCAACAGGTCGACCCGGTCGTTCTTTCCCTTGAGGCCCTTCAGCAGATGGTACCAGCCGAATGGGAACATCTTTCCTTTCGATTTCTGCAACGCACGGCTCATCGACGGCATCGCCAGACCGAGTCCGACAAGCCTCCCCTTCGGCTCGACAACAAACGTGCAGAGATCAAAATTGAGAAGATTGAGATAGATTTTGATGTAATATTCTATCTGGCGCTCGGTCAGGCGCGAATACTGGTAAAGCTGCGAATATGCCGCATTCACAAGATGGAAAAGCGCATGGCCATATTCCTTCTTCGCCCGCGTCCGGCTCTTGTATTTCAGAACTCGCAGGTTATATTTCTTCTTCACTATATCGGCGATCCGGTCGTAGCGCTCCGGCACATGGTCGGGAACCTCCATCAGGAATTCTATCCAGTCGGATTCCTTTTTCAAGCCGTGGTGTTCGAGGTGTTCGGCATAATAGGGATAGTTGTAATTGGTTGCCATCGTCGACAACTCCTCGAAACCTTCCACAAGCAGTCCCTCGCGGTCAAGATCGGTGAATCCTAACGGACCCACAAGTTTATCCATCCCTTTCTTCCGGGCCCAATCCTCGGCTGCATCCAACAAAGCCCCCGACACTTCGGGATCATCTATAAAATCGAAGAAGCCGAATCTGCACATCTTCTTTCCCGACGACTCGTTGACCTGCTTGTTGATCATGGCCGCGATTCGCCCGACAGGTTTGCCGTCGCGATAGGCCATGAAGTAGGCGCAGTCGCAGAAGTCGAACGCCGGGTTCACACTCGGGTCGAGCGTGTCGACATCATCGCTCACCAATGGCGGAACGTAAAAGGGATTCCCGTCGTAAAGATCAATCTGGAACTGCGTGAACTCCTTAAGATTCTTTCGGGTCGGCTCGATATGCCTCACCTCGACACTCCCTTTTCTCTGCTTCGCATTCTCCATCTTTATTGCATCTTTAGCGTCAGATAAATAAGGAAGGCCGCCATTATCGTGATCAGAATGCAGAGCACAACATATATCTGGCCTGAATTGCGTCGCTCGATGGCCAGCTGAATGTCGGCCACCGACTGGTAGGGAGCATTGGGATCCTCGCATTTGCGCGCCACTTTCCTCAGCTTCGGCAGCGACGTCGGCAGATTGTCGAGCACTTCATTGAGAACGCGTCCGTAGGAACGGATATCCTCCCGGAGGTCGTTCTCCGTCAGGCGGGAACTCTGGTCGTAGCCGACATTGATCAATTTGAGATTCTCGTTATATTCGGTGAAGATAATCGTCTCCGGCGTGATGGGGTCATGGACGATGTGGTTCTCCTGAATATATTCCATCGCATCCAGAAGCTGGGTCTGAAGTCGGTGGACAATCTTCGGGGTCAGGCGTTTCTCGTCGATCAGACGTCGGAGCGAATAGCCGTAGACATCATCGGTGACAATCGCCATTCCGACGCCGGGGACCTCCTCGAAATCGTTCACCATCACGATGTCCGGATGGGCAAGATTATATCGGGTGTCGAACTCCTGTTCGAGCATCTTCCGATACTCCTCCTTGTCGGCATATTCCTTTTTCAGACCTTTGAGCATCACCCACTTGCCGAATTTCTTCGCCGTGTAGACGTCATAGTAACGTTCTTCCCATTCGGGGAGGAGAGTCAGATCCGACCATTTGCCGCTCGGATCCTGGATAGGAATTTTCTTCTCTTCCTTGCTTACGTATGCTTTCGATGTGTCCACTGCTTTTCTCTTTTGCAAAGTTGCCGGCGCAACTTCCGGTTAATATGGCGGGCCGCTCTCTCCTGACCCTTCGGAGTTTTATCAGTCTATCAGTCGATAATGTCGAATCCGGTGTATTTCCGCAGGCATTCCGGAATGACAATCCCTTCGGGGGTCTGGTTGTTTTCCAGCAGCGCTGCGACGATTCGCGGAAGTGCCAGCGCCGACCCGTTGAGCGTGTGACAAAGATGGATTTTCTTGTCCTCACCGCGGTAACGACATTTCAGTCGGTTGGCCTGATACGTTTCGAAATTCGAAACCGATGACACTTCAAGCCATCTTTTTTGCGCCGCGCTCCAGACTTCGAAGTCGAATGTGATCGCCGACGTGAAGCTCATGTCGCCTCCGCAGAGTCGAAGGATATGCCAGGGAAGTCCGAGTTTCTCAAGCAGCCCCTGAACATGGTCTTTCATCTCCTCCAACGCGGAATATGAATCCTCCGGACGCTCGATGCGGACAATCTCGACCTTATCAAACTGATGAAGTCGGTTGAGGCCGCGGACATCTTTGCCGTAGCTTCCCGCTTCGCGACGCCAACAGGGGGAATAAGCGCAATTCTTCTTCGGAAGCTCGCTCTCAGGAATGATTTCGTCGCGATACATGTTCGTCACCGGAACCTCTGCCGTCGGTATCAGATAGAGGTTGTCGACCGTCACATGGTACATCTGGCCCTCCTTGTCGGGCAGCTGGCCCGTGCCATAACCCGACGCTTCATTCACCACGAAGGGGGGCTCCACTTCCGTGTAACCCGCTTTCCACGCTTCGTCAAGGAAGAACTGGATGAGGGCTCGCTGAAGTCGCGCTCCCTTTCCGATATAGAAGGGGAAGCCGGCTCCGGTCACTTTAACTCCCGTTTCGAAGTCGATAAGGTTGTATTTCTTCGCCAGATCCCAATGGGCGAGCGCATCCTCGGGAAGGTCGGGCATCGTGCCGCCCGTCTTTTCCACAACATTATCCTCCGCCGTCTTTCCTTCCGGCACATCGGCCATCGGAAGGTTTGGCACGGTCAGGAGAAGTTCGCGCTGGCGGCGCTCGCTCTCCTCCAGGGCATCCTGCAGTTTCTTAGTGTCGGCCTTGATGCGGGCAACTTCAGCTTTGGCCGCCTCGGCCTCCTCTTTCTTTCCCTCTTTCATCAGGGCGCCGATCGACGACGCCAGTTTCTTCAACCGCGAGGCATCGCTGTCGGTCTGCTGCTGCAGCCGGCGGCGCTCCGCGTCGATGTCGAGTATCTTGTTGATAGTTTCGCGGCCGTCAAATCCTTTTACGGCCAGCCGGCTGATCACAAACTCGGGATCGGCCTTTATCGTCTGGAGTAATAACATGGAGCTATCTCGTTTTTCGTCTGTGTTTCCAAATGCCTCTTTCCCCTATATCCTCATCAGAGGGAATTGAGGATGCTCTTCACGGTCTCCGACACGGCGCGTCCTTCGGCCCGGCCGGCAAGCCGCTTCGTGGCGACTCCCATCACTTTCCCCATCTCGCGCGGACCGGTCGCTCCGGTCTCGGCGATAATAGCGCGTATCTCAGCCTCGAGCTCCTCGGCACTCAGCTGCTTGGGAAGATATTCCTCAAGCACGGCCGCTTCAGCCAATTCGTTTTCCGCCAGCTCGGGACGCGAATTCTCTTCATAGATGCGAGCGCTTTCTTTGCGCTGCTTCACCATCTTCACCAATATCTTCATGGCCGCATCGTCGGAAAGCTCTCCGTTGGCTCCTTTGGCTGTCTTGGCCTCCAGAAACTCTTTCTTCGCACCGCGCAATGCTTCGAGACGCACTTTTTCGCGCGCAAGCATCGCTTTCTTTATATCCTCGCTTATCTGATCAAACAGGTTCATTTCTTTTTATCTTTTTCGGAGGGGGCGCCCTTATATTTTGCAGAATTCGCTCCTCCCTTGTTACGTTCCTTGCTAATTAACTCGCAAATTTAGTGATTTTTTTCATTTTTCCGCGCGCCACTGTCCGGAATGTGCATTTTTACTCACTCTTCTCTCCTCACTCCTCTCGCACAGCTTCTCTCTCCTCTCTCCTCACTCAATCCCTCTCCCGGAGCGAGTCGAGCTTATCGAAGAAGCCGGGGAATGATTTGGCCACACACGCGGCCCCTCTGATTTTACGCCCCGGGAAGGCCGCCGCAAGAGCCATCGCAATCCGATGGTCGGAATGCGAATCAAAGGAATCGGAACTTACGGCACACCTCTCGCCAAACCAATAAAGACTATCCTCTCCTTCGCGCAGAAGGAATCCCGCTTTGTCAAGCTCGGCCACAAGCGCCGCCAGTCGGTCGGATTCTTTATGCCGCAGATGAGCCACGCCATTGAAACGGAACGGAACGCCGGCTGCGCAACAACCCGCGGCAAGCGACGGCACCATGTCGGGAGTTGTGTTCAAATCGAGTTCCAATCTGTCGGCAAGTTTCCCCTCCCTGACAATCTCGATTCCGCCGCCGTAAGAGCTACTCCTCACTCCCAAACGGGAATAAATCGCGGCACACTCGGAATCTCCCTGAAGTGACTCGCCCGGGGGGAGCAGTCCTGGGAAACGAAGGCGCGTTCCGCAAGGCTGAAGCATTATCCATTCATAGAAAAACGCCGCCGCCGACCAATCGGCTTCAATGGCAAACCGACGGGGAGCGGCGCCATAAAAGATTTCGGATATCCTCCGCGTCATTTCTATATAAGGAGCCGACACGGTTTTTGCCTCTTCCGCAATCGGCATTAAAGGTCGCTCCATCAGCGGCGAGACGAGCCACAGCGCCGACAGGAATTGTGAGCTTTGGCCTGTGCTGACCTCGACGGCGCCCCCTTTCAGTAGTTGCCCGCGAATAAGCATGGGGGCATGCCCGGACTCTTCAAGAAAGGTTATGTCGGCCCCGAGTCTTCGCAAAGCCTCCGTGAGCCCCTTGAGCGGACGGCGGCGCAATCCGTTGGAACAGTCGGCGACGCACTCGACGCCCGGCAGCGCGGCCGCCAAAGCCGTAAAGAATCGAAGGGAGGTTGCCCCCGTGCCGAGATTGATTCGCATCGGTTCGGAAGGGGTCTTCATCTCCCGGCCCCCCTCTCTCCTCAGAACTCTCAACCGGCAGAGGGCTGCGTCAAGCTCGCGCGTATCGTCGCAGTCGGGCAAGTTAAGGAGTTCGGTGTCGGTCCCCGCCACTTCCCGCGCTATCAGAGCCCGCGCCGCAATGCTTTTCGACCCAGGGAGCAGCACCTCCTTCGCCGCATCATCAACTTTTTCCATCCAATTCGAATTGATAATCAGCGGGAGAAGTAGCAAGCGTCTCCGTATGAGAGGAAACGGTAATCAGAGCGCAACGCATGGTCATAGACATCCTTCCAGCGCGGCGTGCCGTCGGCATTCAGCCCCAGGAAGGAGGAAACAAGCAGAAGGAGAGTCGATTCGGGCTGATGAAAATTCGTGATAATGCCCTTGACTATCTGCCATGTGAATCCGGGAGCAATCATGATCGAGGTCGACGCGGTGAGCTCAGGCGTCTGCTCGCTGTCCATATAATCGAGGATTGAGTTCAAAGCTGAAACTGTTTCTTCGCGGGAAAAGGGGGTCTCGTTCCTGTAGGGGTCCCACTGATCCACGTGCAGATCCCGCCTCCCCTCGGCTATCCCTCGGCCGAGATAAGGGAGTGATTCGAGTGTGCGGACTGTTGTGGTTCCGACGGCTGTGATCTGTCGGTTTTCAGCAAGTGCATCCCTCAGGGCGGCCACGGTCGGACGCGACACGGAGAACACTTCAGTATGCATCGGATGGCCGCCGATTTCTGCCGACTTCACGGGCTGGAATGTCCCCGCGCCGACATGAAGTGTCACCGAATAACGCTTCACACCTCGCTCCGCGATGGACTCAAGAACCTCCGGCGTGAAATGCAGTCCGGCCGTCGGAGCGGCCACCGATCCCTGAACGCGTGCGTAGACGGTCTGATAGTCGTCGGAATCGGATTCTTCCGACTCGCGCTTCAGGTAGGGGGGAATAGGAATGAAGCCGGCCGCTTCCACAACCGATGCGAACGTCACCTCCGGATCATCCCAGGAAAATTCTATTTCGTGAGCATTCCCCTCCAGAGGCGACAGTCGGCGGGCTGTCAGAATAACTTGACGCCCCCCGATCGAGAGTTCTTTCCGCAGTGGATAATCCTTCCAACGCTTTAGATTGCCCACCATGCAGCTCCAGCGGCATTCGCCCCGCGCCTGAAAGGAGAGAACATAATCGCGCGGATCAAGAGGCTCAAGAAGAAAAACCTCGATTTCCGCCCCCGACTCTTTGCGGAAACGTATCCGCGCGTTGATCACGCGCGTGTCGTTACAGACAAGAACTGAATCCGTCGGAATAAGCTCCGGAAGATCGGAAAAACGTAGGTCTTTCGGCGTCGAAGCCCCCGCAGGAAGATATAGCAAACGACATGATGCCCGCTCCGATAGCGGATGCCGGGGTATCCGCTCGTCGGGGAGTGGATAATTGAAATCAGAAATTGAAATATTTTTTACTGTATGTAATAGCATAATACACAACTAATTGAACAAAATTTTCCACTCCGAAGAGAAAAATTTTTCACAAAAGTAGCAAAAAAATTTGTGTGTTTAAAAAAAATGCTCTAACTTTGCACTCGCAATCGGGCGATTAGCTCAGCTGGTTTAGAGCGTCTGCCTTACAAGCAGAGGGTCTGCGGTTCGAATCCGTAATCGCCCACCGATTAAAAAATAGCGATCACTTCGCAAGGGCGATTAGCTCAGCTGGTTTAGAGCGTCTGCCTTACAAGCAGAGGGTCTGCGG
>CAMWRW010000042.1 GCA_947176755.1 uncultured Porphyromonadaceae bacterium | reverse complement strand
AACTTCGCTAAAGCTCAGCGCCGAAACAAAAATCTTTACATAACCGTAAATATTCGTCTTCGTAAAGCCTTTGCCGTAAGTTGCAGTGAGACGTTTAGAAAGTTCTTTAATTATCGATGCTCCATATTTGGCACGATCCTCGCCATTGAGTTCTTATAAATATGTAAATTTTCTCTTTTGAGCTATGGGCTGAGGGGGAATGATGAAAGAATCCCGGTCCTCTGCGGAGAACCGGGATTCGTGTGCGGGAGGTGGCCACGGGCCACTTCATATTTTAGTGTTACTCTGATGGGGTTTATTCAACGCCGGGACCACGAATGATCTGAGCTTCGCCGCCACCGGAGCTGTATTTGTAAACCGTGAGAGGAGACTTCGCATCGCCTTCGTATGCAAATATGATCAGACAGTAGTCCTGAGGAACATATTCGTAGGTGCTGGCGTCGAACTCGTCAACCATAGAGTATTTGCGCTCAAGGTCGCCGGTGTAAAGGACGGTAGAGAGACCGGAGCCCTTGGTGGCGAGGTAACGGTTGATGAATGTTTCGTCGTCGAGGGTGAAGTTGCAGACGTCGTTGGAAGCGCGGATCCAGTCGCAAACGTATGAAACATTGTCGGTCGAGGGAGTAACTGAAACGGTTACATATTTAGCCCAGGAGCCATCTTCGAAGTTGGAGAAGTTGACATCGAAGGTGATATCATCATCGACAACGACTTCCTCAGTTTTGGCGGTGTGAGAGGCGATAACCGTGCAACGACCGCCGTCGTCAGCGATACCGCAAGTGAGGAACGTGTATTCAACGCCTGTTTTCATGAGCTGGCCGTCGATAACGTCGTTCTGAGAGTCGAGGGTGGCTTCGCCGGTGTGGACTAATTCAGAAGTTGCGAAATCGATCTGGTTGGTGTATTTATACCAGTAGATACGGTTAGAGACGTACTGCTCGGGGGAGAGATTATCGCCGAGGGAGCTTGATTCGACCATGAAAGTGACCCAACGGGTATCGGGATCGGAGGGAGTAACCGTAAGGTTAACGTTCATAGCTGAAGCCTGCTCGGAAGAGAGTTCGAAAGTGCAGTCATTTGTGACAGCGGGTTCGGGGATAACCACGAGGGGGTTAACGTCGTCGTTTACGAGGGCTTCGTAGTATTCCTTGTTAAAGGAAGCGTCGGTATTGGGGATACCGATTTCGCAACCGAATGCCACGATGAGGTACATGTCACCCATGCGCATGTTAGTGTAACGGCGAGTAGCTTTTTTACGGAAAGTCACGTCGTCCCAAGAAGCGCCGTAGAGATAAACCATCTGCTCGTACTGAGCGCAAGTCTGAGCTACGAGCTGCGAGAGGGAGTAGCTAAGAATCTGATCGGCAGTGTAGACTTCGACGCAGAAGGGGATATCGGAGTCGCCGGAGTCGGCGGTTACTTCAAGAGTAGTGGAGTCCATCTTCCAGTCGATGTTGAATTTCACGCCAACGTCAACGAGTTCTTTCGTTGAGAATTCGATGAGTTCGGGTTCTGAAGTGACTTCTACGTCGCCATCCTCAGTGAGACGGGCAGTGTAAGCTGCGATTACGAGGGGAGTGGGTTTGCCGGTGGGGACAATTTCGCTTGCGAACCAAAGGCGGGATTCTTCGCCCTGGTCGAAAATACGACGAGGGTCGATCGTGGCGAGATCGAGGCCGTTAGTCTCAGCTGTCTCTTTGATGTAGTTTATATCATCGTTGACAAGATATTCGGCCCATTCAGCGTGGTCGATACCTTCGAGATTAGAAGCGAGCGTACCGGAGAAACGGTAGTAAGCGTTCGGGTCTGAGGTGCCGACATTGAGTGTGCAGCAATGATAGTGGGGGATAACCTCGATTGAGAGGGGGTTTGTCGGGAGGTTGGGGGTATAACGGATGTCGAGGTTGGTGACGTTATAGGCATCTTCCTCACCGTTGGTGTAGACGATTCGGAGTTTTTCGAAAAGACCGTCGGCGGATTCAGAGGGGATGTAGTTCATCGACTGGATATTCTCAACGCGGATAGCTTTGAGAATCTTGTCGTTTTTGTTGACGAACTCGATTTTTTCGGTTGCGGCGAGAGCGGAAAAAGCAGAAGCTACCGCGAGGCCGGCAATAATGAGATTATTCTTCATGACAGGCAATTATTTAACGGTAACTTTAAATGAACGGTCGCCATAAGCAACGACATAAACGCCGGCGGAGAGGCCATCAAGTGAGATAACGGCATCGCCGGAGGCGATAGAAGAAGAGATGGTGTGACCGGCAGCGGAGATGAGGGCGATGCGGGTATTTTCGGGGAGGTTGTGGAAACGCACTTCACCGAGAACGCATTCGTAAGCGGCATCTTCGCCGATTTGAGCAAGGCCTGATTCCGTGTTGTGGACGAAAGAAAGGATACCCTCTTTAGGAACAGTAACGTCGACGTCACCGCCGAGAGCAACGAATTCGGCATCCGTGAAGGAGAGGTTAAGCTCGGAATTGATAGGAACTTGTACAGTTGTTCCATCCTGAAGGTTGATTTCGAGCACATTGAAAGTAGCCCAAGAAGCTGCGGAACAGCAAAGAAGAGCAAAACTTGCAAGTAGAAATTTTCTCATGATGATAAGTAGTTAGTTGAATTCACGAAAGCAGGCAAGCCTGCACACCGCAAATTTATACAAATATTTCTAAAATGAAAATTTAGTTGCGAATTTTTAACATGAAAATTAAACTTTTCATAAAATATTACTGCAGAATTCGTATGGAAGCCGAGAATAAGTATGCGTACGAAATTATTTTTCAGTGGAGGAGGGAGGAGTTTTTTCGTAGACGGGCCAACCGAGGAGTCCTTTGGTGAGGTTAACGTTGATTTTGCGGCCGATTCGGGTTTTTACATATTCTCGGACAGGAATCTCGTGTTTTTTTGTGCTGCCGTCTTCGAAACGGAGAGTGATGAAGTAGACATTGTAGGTTTCGCCGGAAGCGACATATCGACGACCGGAGCGACGGGTCCGCGATCGTTCTTCCGTGAATTTGGCAGCAATAGTAGCTTTCTGAGGTTGGGAATGGGCTTTGTCACGTCCGGCGTAGTTGATGATGAGGAGTCCGGAGGCGATGCAGAGAATAGCGCAAAGGAATGAAATCGGGGCTGCGAGCCAACGATTGGAGGACTTCACGAAGACCAGGGCGGCAATTATGAGAGCCGGGAGGGCGGCGAGGCCTGCTATAAGAATGGGGGATACGAAAGTGTGGCCATATATGTAAAGGGCGGTTCCTGATAGAGCGATCAGGATAAGGGAGGCGATGATTGTGATGATAGTTTGGCGTGTTGTCATAGGGATGCAAATTTACGGATAATATCCGGAAATTTGTATAGGGATGAAACGCAAAAGAGGCCACGCCGAATGGTGGCGCAGCCTCTTGAAGGATATAAAAGTCTTTATTAGCCGTTGACCTTCTTCATGTGAGCGATGAGGTCGAGGACTTTGTTGGAGTAACCGATCTCATTGTCGTACCAGGAGATAACTTTGACGAACTTGTCGGTCAAATAAACACCGGCGGTAGCGTCGAAGATAGAAGTGAGGGGGCAGCCGAGGAAGTCGGAAGAAACGACAGCGTCTTCAGTGTAACCGAGAACGCCTTTGAGTTCGCCTTCAGCAGCTTCTTTCATAGCGGCGCAGATTTCCTCTTTGGTAGCGGGGTTAGCGAGGTTAACAGTGAGGTCAACAACGGATACGTCGAGGGTGGGGACACGCATCGAGATACCGGTGAGCTTACCGTTGAGCTCGGGGATAACTTTACCTACAGCCTTAGCAGCACCCGTAGAAGAGGGGATGATGTTGCCGGAAGCGGCACGGCCACCACGCCAGTCCTTCATAGAGGGACCGTCGACAGTCTTCTGAGTAGCGGTAGTAGAGTGAACGGTGGTCATAAGACCTTCAACGATACCGAATTTGTCGTTGAGGACTTTAGCGATAGGAGCAAGACAGTTGGTGGTGCAAGAAGCGTTAGAAACGAACTGAGTGCCCTTCACGTAGGTGTTTTCGTTAACGCCGCAAACGAACATGGGGGTGTCGTCTTTAGAGGGAGCGGACATAACGACATATTTAGCGCCGGCTTCGATGTGAGCCTGAGCTTTTTCCTTAGTAAGGAAGAGACCGGTAGACTCAACAACGTATTCGGCACCTGCTTCGCCCCAACCGATTTCTTTGGGATCGCGGCAAGCGGTCACGCGGATGGGTTTACCGTTAACGATAAGGAGGGATTTTTCGAGATCGTAGTCGACAGTACCGTCGAAACGGCCGTGCATCGTGTCGTATTTGAGCATGTAAGCCATGTAGTCAACGGGGAGAAGGTCGTTGATAGCTACAACCTCAATATCGTCGCGCTTTGTTGAAGCACGGAAGACGAAGCGTCCGATACGGCCGAAACCGTTAATACCAATCTTTGTCATTTTGTGATTCTGTTAAAAATTTGGGTTTGTTATGAAGATTATCAATTGTCAAATTATGGGCGGGGCGGATAAATCCCGTCAATATTGGAATGGGTCATGAACAAATCGGACCCTTTCTGTTGTTATTAGAACAACCGAGGAGGGTGAAAGGATTATAGCCAACCCTTAAAATTCGGCGCAAAGTTACCAAAAAAAAATCAAAATAACTAAACATACTATAAGAGATGGGAAAATTTATTGAAGATTTCAAGGCATTCGCGTTAAAAGGGAATGTAATCGACATGGCAGTCGGTGTGATCGTCGGCGGTGCGTTCGGCAAGATAGTGAGCTCGCTTGTGAACGACATCCTGATGCCGGTAATAACGGCGTGCACGGGCGGAGCCGGATACGCGAACATGAAATATGTGATAAAGGAGGGGGTTCCGGCCACAGCCGAAGGGGTAGCGGCGGTTGAGGAAGTTGCGATCAACTACGGAATGTTCATCCAGAATATCGTTGACTTCTTCATCATCGCGCTTAGCATCTTCGTTGCGCTTCGCTACACGATGAAGTTCATGAAGAAGGAGGAGAAAGCAGAGGAGGCAGCTCCGGCCCCGGAACCGACTCCGGAAGAGAAACTTCTGACAGAAATCCGCGATCTGCTGAAGGAAGATATCAAGAAATAATTTCGAAAAGATACTCAAGAATAAGGTTGAATACACGCTTATCCTGGATTTACTTATCCTGGATTTAAAAGAATACTGTTAAACGAGAGAGGCCCCGGCGGGGCCTCTCTCGTTTTCGATAATATCAGACGTATAGGTTAAAGCGGGTTTTGGGCTTCGATCTGAGTCAGGATATCGAGGGCGTCTGAGACGCGGGGGACGTCGGAGATAACGACGACGTTACGGCCGTTGGCGTTTTTGAATGCGCAACGTCGGGGATTAGCCTGGATGAAGGCAAGGACCCGCCCGAAGGCGTTGGAGTTGTAATAAGCGGCGTTTTCCTGCGGGACGAAGAAGAGGCGCATGGCACCGTTTTTGAGGACGATACGCTCGATTCCGAGACGTCGGGCGGCGAAACGGAGGGGTACGATCCGGATAAGTTCTTCGGAAGTGTCGGGGATAGGGCCGAATCTGTCGCGGAGCATCTCGCGGAAAGATTCGATTGCAGCGGGCGACTCCATCTGATCGAGACGGCGATAGAGCGTGATTCGCTCGTTCTCCTGGGGGACGTAAAGGGGAGGGAGCCGGAGTTCGAGGTCGCTTTCAACCGTGACGTCGGCGACAAACTCTTCGGGAGCTCCGTTGGAGACATCGGTGAACGTATCGGCGAATTCCTCGGTTTTGAGTTCGGTTACGGATTCGCGGAGAATCTGCTGGTAGGCTTCGTAACCGAGGTCGGCGATGAACCCGGATTGTTCGGCTCCGAGGAGGTTTCCGGCGCCACGGATGTCGAGGTCCTGCATAGCGATATGAATGCCGGAACCGAGGTCGGAGAAGTTTTCGATTGCCTGCAACCGACGTCTTGCGACGGGGGACAGAGGTTTTCCCGGGGGGACGAGTAGATAACAGAAGGCCTTTTTGTCGGAGCGACCGACACGGCCGCGGAGCTGATGGAGCTCGCTGAGGCCGAAAGAGTCGGCGTTATTAACGAGAATAGTGTTGACGTTAGGCATATCGATGCCGTTTTCGACGATAGTTGTGGAGAGTAGGATGTCGTAGTCGTGGTTGGAGAAGTCGATGATGGCTTTCTCGACTTTTTCCGGGGGCATCTGGCCGTGGGCTACAATAATCCTCGCATCGGGGAGGAGGCGACGAATTTTGTTTTCGAGCTCGACGAGGTTTTCAATTCTGTTGGAGACGAAGAACACTTGCCCGTTACGGCTGAGTTCGAAATCGATCGCTTCTTTGATGACTTCGTCATCGAGCGAGGAGACGTTAGTAACGACGGGGTGGCGGTTAGCCGGGGGCGTGTTGAGAGAGGAGAGGTCGCGGGCGCCCATGAGTGAGAACTGAAGAGTCCGCGGGATAGGGGTTGCGGACATAGTGAGCGTGTCGATGTTGACCTTCAGTTGCTTCAGTTTTTCTTTGACGGCGACACCGAATTTCTGTTCCTCATCGATTATCAGGAGGCCGAGGTCTTTGAATTTGACCGATTTGCCGATAAGTTTGTGAGTGCCGATAAGGATATCGATTTTACCGGCTTCGAGATCGGCAAGAATTTGTTTAACCTCCTTCGGTTTACGGGCGCGGGAAAGGAATTCGACACGAACGGGGAAATCCGCGAGCCGTCGGGAGAAAGTTCTGTAATGCTGGAAAGCGAGGACCGTGGTAGGGACAAGGAGGGCGGTCTGTTTCCCGGCATCGGCGGCTTTGAAAGCAGCCCTGACTGCGAGTTCGGTTTTACCGAAACCGACGTCACCGCAAATGAGGCGGTCCATAGGCCTCGGGGATTCCATGTCGGCTTTAATGGCCTTGGTTGCCTTCAGCTGGTCGGGGGTGTCTTCGTAGATGAAAGAGGCCTCGAGTTCGTTCTGGAGGTAAGAATCGGGAGGGAAAGCAAACCCTTGTTCGGTTTTGCGGGCCGCGTATAGGCGGATGAGGTCGCGGGCGATGTCTTTGAGGCGAGATTTCGTGCGCTCCTTGATACGGTTCCATGCCCCGGATCCGAGTTTGCTGATTTTCGGGGGGACACCATCCTTACCGCGATATTTGGAGAGTTTGTGGAGAGCGTGAATCGAGACGAGCACCAGGTCGTTGTTCTGGAAGAAGAGTTTGATCATCTCCTGCGGGCGGCCGTTGACTTCAGTTTTTACGAGGCCTCCGAAGCGGCCGATACCGTGGTCGATATGGACGATATAGTCGCCGGTCTCAATCTGATTGAGTTCGCGGAGCGACAATGCGAGTTTGCCGCTTCTTGCTCTGTCGGAGCGGAGGGTGAAATTATGGAAACGGTCGAAGATCTGGTGGTCGGTGAAGAAGCAGAGCTTACGGTCGTGGTCGACGAAACCCTCGTGGAGAGTGGGGAGGACGGGTTTAAAGGGGATATTGTCGCCACGGTCGTCGAAAATAGCGCGGAGACGTTCGGTCTGGTGGGGAGAATCGGAGAGAATGAGGAGTTCGTAGCCCTTATTGAGAAATGATGAGAAAGATTCGGCGATAAGGTCGAAGTTCTTGTGAAAAAGGGCCTGTGGGACACAATTGAAATCGAGAGAAGCTTGCGGGGGAGTTGAATCGGGGAAACCGGGGTTTCCGAAAGTGACGAACCGGAAAGAGTCGAAACGAGTGGCGAAAGAGGCCGGGTCGACGACTTTAGCCATAGCGTCGGGGTCGCCCTCTTCGGCGATAAGCGCGGAAGGGGATATAGGCCTGGCGGCAATATCGGCAATCCGCGACTTGATGAATTCGGGGGAAGAGCAGAAAATGATCGAGGAGTCGGGGAGGAGTTCGAGGAGGGAGACTCCGTCGCGGCGAGTTGCGTTTCCGCGAGGCATCACGGAAGCGGACTGAAGGCGGGAGTCGCTGAGCTGAGTTTCGACGTCGAAAGTGCGGATTGAGTCGATTTCGTCGTCGAAGAAGTCGAGACGGAAAGGGAGTTCGGAGGAGAAAGAGTAAATATCGAGGATTGAACCGCGTCGGGCAAACTGACCGGGCTCATAGACATAATCGACGGAAAAGAAACCGAGTTCGAGGAGACGGTCGACAATTTTATCCATCGAGAAAGAATCGCCGACGGCGAGCCTGAGGGCATCGGAGCGTATTTCATTTTCGGGGGCGACCTTTTCGGCGAGTGCTTCGGGGGAGGCGACTATCCAACGCGGGGGTTTGGAGGAGAGGAGACGTTCGAGGACGTCGGTACGGAGGATAGCCGAAGGGGGGTCGGGCTGGCCGAAATGAATGTCGCGGCGATAACCGGAGGGGAAAATGGCTACATCCTCCTGAGGGGCGAGGTGAAGGAGGTCGTTATAAAGATAAGCGGCAGCCGAGGGGTCGTCGGCGACCACGAGAGAGGGGCGTAAATTCTCGCTGAGTCCGAAGAGCATAATGGCCGGCGAACTGCCGGCAAGACCGCTGAAACGGATGCGTCTGAGCGCTTGGTCGGCGAGGAGGGATTCGACGGCCCTGCTTCGGGCGTCGGACCAGAAAAGGAGAGCAGCGTCGGAAAGGGTCATTTTACCGGGGCGAGGAATTTATTATAAACGGCCGGATCGGAGAGGATAGCATTAGCGACATCGATAGCAGCGTCGTAATCGAGGGATTGGCGGATGCGTCCGCGGTCGAAATAGTAACGACTGGCGATTTCCGGGGCGAGGTAAGATTCGACGAGCGCACGGTTCGTGTCGAGGTCTCGGGAGAGGTTATGGGTAAGGAGGGTGGAGAGGGTGTCGAAAGCGGCGGTTGTCTCGTCGTTGATATACCCTTCGGAGTCGGCAATCTCGCGGAGCTGTTTGAGGGCATCTTCCATCACACGGTCGTATTTGAAACGGTCGGGATCAATCGAGCGTTTAAAATCGGCATAAAGGGAATCGGAGATCTGAAATTGACCGATAGGGGGGAAATCGGGGTGTTCGGCTGCATATTTAGTAGCGAAGTCGAAAACCCAGTTGTCGCGGACGGCATTGTAGACGAGGCGAGTCGTCTTGGGATAAGTAACGACGGAATCGGGTTGCAGACCGCCGCCGTCGCGGACGATTCGGCCGTGGAGAGTCCGAAATTCGCGGGTGAGGCTGTCGGGGAGGCGCTGAGCGGATCCGTCGTCGTTGCGATGGACGTAGTCGAGGGCCTGAATCAGGCGGCCGGAAGGGATGTAATATTTAGCGATTGTCACTTTGAGGATCTGATCGTAGGGGAGAGGGCGGGTAGTCTGAACGAGCCCCTTACCGAACGAGCGGGAACCGATGAGGACCCCGCGGTCGAGATCCTGGATCGCGCCGGCGAGGATTTCGGAAGCGGAAGCAGTTGAGCCGTCGGTGACTACGACGAGCGGGATATCGGGATAGAGCGGGGAGTGAGAGGTCTTGTAAATGCGTTCGGAGGCAGCATCGCGACCACGGGTGCGGAGGACTTCCGTGCCTTTGGGAAGGAAGTAACCGAGGATGTCGACGGCCGATTCGAGGAGACCGCCGCCGTTTCCTCTGAGGTCGAGGACAATACCTTTCAGTTCGGGATGGTTTTTGAAGTCGAGGAGAGCTTCGCGCACTTCGGCGGGGGATTTGTCGATGAAAGAAGTCAGATGGATATAACCGATTGAATCGGGGAGGACCCCGGCGTAAGCGACACTGGGCTGAGAAAGGATTGCGCGCGTGATGGGGAAAGTGATAACAGAGTCAGTCGCAAAGGGTCGTTGGACGGTTACGTTGAGGGTTGTGCCGGGGACACCGCGGAGGAGCTTAGTGACCTTGTCGGAGCTCATTTTAGAAGTGTCGACAGAGTCGACGCGGAGGACACGGTCGCCGGCACGGATACCGACGGCGGCAGCCGGCGAGCCCTCCATCGGGCCGGAGAAGTAAGTTGCGCCGTCGCGCTCAATGATGTAGGAGCCGATGCCGCCATATTCGCCGGTGGTCATACGTTTGAGGGATTCCTGATCGTCGGCGGTGTAAAATTCAGTATAGGGGTCGACCGTAGCGAGAAATGCGTCGATAGCCTCGCGGAAAGCTTCGTCCGGCTTGAGGGAGTCGACATAAGCGAGGGAGAGTTCTTTGACTACGGAGTTGAATGTGTTAAGATTGCGGGTGAGTGCGAGGTCGTCGGCGGGGCTCTTGGCAAAGATGAGTCCGACGATCGTCAGCACGCAAGCGAGAGAAAAGATATATTTGATTTTTTTCATGTTTTCAAACTATGAGGAGGGGTGAGGAGGGAAATGGGAATTTTGGTCAGGCTTTACGGGGGTAGTCGACTGTGAAGTGGAGGCCGCGGGACTCTTTACGTTCGAGAGCCTGCCGCATCACGAGATATCCGATGTTGATAATGTTTCGGAGCTCACATAGTTTTCGGGTAGGAGTCGAGGTGCGGAAGAGTTCTTCCGTTTCCTGATAGAGGATGTCGAGACGGTTCCAGGCGCGCTTCAGGCGGAGGTCACTGCGGACGATACCGACGTAATAGGCCATGATATTGTTGACTTCCTTTTCGGACTGGGTAATGAGGACCATTTCCTCGGGATGAGATGTTCCGTTATCGTTCCAATCGGGGACGTCGTCGCGGAATTCGTAGTTTTTGATAGCATTAGAGGCATGCTGAAACGCAGCTTCTGCATAAACGACGGCTTCGATAAGAGAGTTTGAAGCGAGCCGGTTTCCGCCGTGGAGGCCTGTGCATGCGCATTCACCGACGGCATAAAGACGGTCGATAGAAGAGCAGGCGTTAGCGTCGACCACGATTCCGCCGCAGAGATAGTGAGCGGCGGGAGCGACGGGAATCATGTCGCGGGTTATGTCAATTCCGAGGGAGAGACATTTTTCGTAGATATTGGGGAAATGGCGACGAGTTTCTTCGGGGTCTTTGTGAGTAACGTCGAGGAAAACGTGGTCAGTACCGTGGAGTTTCATTTCCGAGTCGATCGCGCGGGCCACGATATCCCGTGGGGCGAGGGAAAGGCGGGGGTCATATTTATGCATGAATTCCTCGCCGTCGAGGTTACGGAGGACAGCTCCATATCCACGCATAGCTTCAGTAATGAGGAAAGAGGGGCGGTCGCCGGGGTGATAAAGTGCAGTCGGATGGAACTGTATGAACTCCATGTCGCGGACAGTTCCTTTTGCCCGATAGACCATAGCGATTCCGTCGCCGGTGGCAACGAGGGGGTTGGTGGTTGTAGTATAGACGGCACCTACTCCTCCTGTGGCCATCACGGTTGCGCGGGCGAGGAAAGTTTCGATTTTGCCGGACTCTTCGTTAAGGATATATGCTCCGTAGCAAGTGATATCCGGGGTTCGGCGGGAAACGATTTTGCCGAGATGATGTTGCGTTATAATCTCGACAGCGAAGTGGTTTTCAAAGATATGGATATTCGGATGATTCCTGAGGGCACGAATAAGGGCCTGTTGGATTTCGGCGCCCGTGTTATCGGCATGGTGCAGAATACGGAATTGAGAATGGCCGCCTTCTCGATGGAGGTCGAAATTACCGTCGGGATTACGGTCGAACTCAACACCCCAGTCGAGGAGTTCCTTGATTTGAGCGGGGGCGTTCACGACGACCTGACGGACGGCGACGGGGTCAGAAAGGAAGTCGCCGGCGACGAGAGTGTCGTTGATGTGTTGGTCGAAATCATCGACAGCGAGGTTCGTGACGGAAGCGACGCCACCTTGGGCGAGGGCCGTGTTCGCTTCGGGGAGAGAAGATTTGCAAATCAGAGCGACAGAAGCACCGGAACGAGCGGCCTTAAGGGCAAAGCTCATGCCGGCGATTCCGGCACCGATAACGAGGAAATCGAACTTGTGAGCCATATCCGAGAACTAAATGGGGGGGGGATAAAAAGGTTGCGGCCGGGGGTCTGGGGTGCCCACCGGCCTCGGGGATAGGATGGATTTGGGGAGTAGTCCATAGCAGAGTCGAACTGCTCTTTAGAGAATGAAAATCTCTCGTCCTAACCGATAGACGAATGGACCGACACAAATCCGTTTTTGCCAGGCGACTCAGGAACCTCAGTAAGAGACTACAAGAGGGCGAGGCGATCGGATATTATTTTAAATTTTGTTGATGTGCTTAGCGAGGGAGCTGCAGAGGTTAGCCGCTTTATTTTTGGAGATAATATTTTTGCGGCCGAGGCGCTGGAGGAGGGCGCTCACTTTGTTATAAGCAGCCTGAGCCTCAGCCTTATCGGTCATTTTGCGGATTCTGCGAACAGCATTGCGGGCGGTTTTAGCCCAGTAGCGGTTTTCGAGTTTGCGAGCTTCCGACTGGCGGATTCTCTTCAATGACGACTTATGGTTTGCCATTTCAAAAGGATGATATTTCTAACAGAATTAAACTTGTAGCCCATAGCAGAGTCGAACTGCTCTTTAGAGAATGAAAATCTCTCGTCCTAACCGATAGACGAATGGGCCAACGCATTGCAACTGCATCGTGTGCATTTTGCGACTGCAAAGTTAAACTAATTTTTTCTTATTGCAAAGAAAAAACCGATTTTTTTTAAAATTATTTCTTTTTTGCGGGATCGCAGGTCAATCCGACGCCGAGTTTGGTGAAAATTTTATGGTCGATTTCACCAAGCATGACAGTAGAATGAGCCTGGCAGCCATAAAGTTCGGGAAGTTTTTCGAGAGCGCGGCGACAGAGGTCGTCGTGACGCGAGAGGACAGAGAGAGCAACGAGGACCTCATCGGTGTGCAGACGGGGGTTCCGGCTTCTGAGGTAATTCGTTTTCGTGTGCTGGATCGGCTCGATCATATCCTGGGGGATAAGTTTGACGGAGTGATCAATCCCGGCGAGGTGTTTCATAGCATTAAGGAGAAGGGCAGCCGAAGGGCCGAGGAGTTCGCCGGATTCTGCGGTGATGATCGTTCCGTCGGAGAGTTCGATTGCCGAGGAGGGTTTTCCGGAAATAGCAGCGCGTTCTTTAGCGGCTGAAATAGCGCGACGATACTCCGGAGAAATTTTAGCCTGATTCATATTAAGAAGAATCTTGTTGACCTCCGAATCGTTGCATTCACCGAGAGCGAGCCGGTTAAGAGCGGTGTAGTAGCGTCGGATAATCTCGTTGCGGGAGGCGTCGCGGCATACCTCGTCGTCGGAGATGCAGAATCCGACCATGTTTACGCCCATATCCGTTGGCGACTTATAAGGGTTTTCCCCATATATACCTTCAAAGAGGGCATTGAGGACGGGGAAGATCTCAATATCGCGGTTATAGTTGATCGCCGTTTTGCCGTAGGCCTCGAGATGAAAAGGGTCGATCATATTCACGTCGTTGAGGTCGGCCGTGGCGGCTTCGTATGCGATATTCACGGGGTGTTTGAGGGGGAGGGACCAAACGGGGAAAGTTTCGAATTTGGCGTATCCGGCTTTGATACCGCGTTTGTGTTCGTTGTAAAGCTGACTGAGACAGACAGCCATTTTGCCGGAACCGGGCCCCGGGGCCGTAACGATCACAAGGGGGCGGGAAGTCTCGACATAGTCGTTACGTCCGAACCCCTGGTCGGAGTCGATCAGCGCCACATTAGAGGGATAGCCTTCGATAGTGTAGTGATAATATGTGGTTATACCGAGACGTTCGAGGCGCTGCCGGAAGGCGTCGGCGCTGTTTTGGCCGTCATAGTGGGTGATAACCACAGAAGAGACAAGGAAACCGCGGTCGGTGAATTCCTTTCTGAGTCGGAGGACATCTTCGTCGTAGGTAATTCCGAGGTCGTTTCTGACCTTGTTTTTCTCAATGTCGCGTGCAGAGATAACGATTACTATTTCCGCGCGATCGGCGAGGCGGGAGAGCATTCGGAGCTTGCTGTCGGGTTGGAAACCGGGGAGCACCCGCGAGGCATGATGGTCGTCAAAGAGTTTTCCTCCTAATTCGAGGTAGAGTTTGTTGCCGAACTGAGCAATCCGTTCTTCAATGTGAGAGGATTGCGTTTTGAGATATTTCTCGTTGTCAAAACCGTATTTCATAACGGACTGCAAAGTTACGAAAAAATAGAGGGACTCACAATAAAAAGGGCCGGAATATTTGAGGATGGCTTCTCAATAGCCTTACGGACAAAAAAATCGGGGACCGCACTTGTTGTGCGGTCCCCGATTTTTATGATTGACTAACCGGTCAGGATTTTTTTCTTGAGGCACGGACGGGACGAGCGGGAGCAGCGTCCTGCTTTTCGATGATTTGACGAACATCGTCGACCGAGAGCGATTCGGGGTCGGTTGATTTCGGGATTTTGTAGTTAGTTGCCTTTTTAGCACCTTCCTTCTTATAAGCGATGTAAGGACCGAACCGACCTCTGAGGATTTCGACACCGGGGAATTCGGGGAACACTTTAATCAGGCGGTTGGCCGCTTCCTCACGCTTTTTAAGAATCAGGTCGACGGCTTCGTCGAGCGTAATAGTCTGGGGCGCGAGGTCTTTGGGAATGGAGACAAAGACCTTGTTATGAAGGATGTAAGGGCCGAATCGACCGATAGCGGCTGTAACGGGGAGGTCTTCGAACGTTCCGACCGTACGAGGGAGGTCGAAGAGTTTAAGGGCTTCGTCGAGAGTTATGTCCGACATGCTTTGACCGTCGGAGAGAGAAGCGAAGAGGGGTTTTTCCTCGTCGGAGGCCTCACCAATCTGGACCACCGGACCGAATCGGCCAATCTTCACGGAGACCGGCCGGCCGGATTTAGGATCGACACCAAGGAGGCGTTCGCCGACCTTACGTTCAAGTCGGAGGGAGTTGACCTGATCGATAAAGGGATGGAAAGAGCCGTAGAACTCCTTCATCTCGTTCTGCCAGGGGAGGGAACCTTCGGCAATTTCGTCGAATTTTTCCTCGACGCGGGCAGTGAAGTTATAGTCAAGGATGTCGGGGAAATACTCAGTAAGGAAATCGTTGACAACCATTCCGACATCAGTGGGGACGAGGCGCCCCTTGTCGGAGCCGGCGTTTTCAGAGAGCGTTTCGGAAATGATAGAGTCGCCATTCAGAATCAGGCGGTCGTAGTTGCGGGGCGTTCCCTCGTGGGACCCGTGGACGACATAGTCTCGCTGCTGGATTGTGGAGATAGTAGGAGCGTATGTAGATGGTCGGCCGATTCCGAGTTCCTCCATTTTACGGACGAGAGAAGCCTCGGAGAATCGAGCCGGGGGTAGCGTGAATCGCTCAGTGGCAGTGATTTCGTCACGGGAAAGGGAGTTTCCGACGGTGGGGACGAGGCGCCCCTTGTCGGAGCCGGCGTTTTCAGAGAGCGTTTCGGAAATGATAGAGTCGCCATTCAGAATCAGGCGGTCGTAGTTGCGGGGCGTTCCCTCGTGGGACCCGTGGACGACATAGTCTCGCTGCTGGATTGTGGAGATAGTAGGAGCGTATGTAGATGGTCGGCCGATTCCGAGTTCCTCCATTTTACGGACGAGAGAAGCCTCGGAGAATCGAGCCGGGGGTAGCGTGAATCGCTCAGTGGCAGTGATTTCGTCACGGGAAAGGGAGTTTCCGACGGAGAGGGGAGGGAGAAGGGAGGCGTCGGAGAGATGGAGTTTTTTAAGTTCGGCGTGTTCATCCTCGGGGTCGACATCGAAGCCGTAAACCTTCATAAAACCCTCGAATCGGAGAGTCTCGCCTTCGGCGTGGAAAGCGTTGGGAATGGGGGCGTCCGCGCCGGAATCAGGCTGAACAGCGATATCGATATTAGTTTTTTCGAGGAGAGCGTCGGTCATCTGGGAAGCCATAGCGCGGTTCCAGATGAGGGCGTAAAGTTTTTTCTCGCGGGCATCGCCGGGGATATCACGCTGAGAGATATATGTGGGGCGGATAGCTTCGTGAGCCTCCTGAGCACCTTTAGCATTAGTGTGATAACGGCGGGTTTTGAGATAATTATCGCCGTAAAGGGAAGTGATTTCAGAAGCGATGTCGCGGAGAGCAATTTCAGAGAGGTTGGTCGAGTCGGTACGCATATAGGTGATATGACCGGCTTCGTAAAGAGACTGAGCGACGCGCATGGTTGTAGAGACGGAGAAACCGAGTTTCTTACCGGCCTCCTGCTGGAGGGTTGAAGTTGTGAAAGGAGGCGCGGGCTTCCGGGAGACGGGTTTAACGGAAACATCGGAAACGGAGAAGAGAGCGTCGCGACATTGTTCAAGGAAAGCGAGAGCGTCCTCGCGAGAAGCGAAGCGCTTAGGAGCTTCGGCCTTGAAGGGGACACCATCGGGAGAGATAAAAACGGCGTTAATTCGCCAGAAAGGAGAGGGGGTGAAAGCCTTGATTTCCTTTTCGCGTTCGCAAATAAGGCGAACGGCCACACTCTGGACACGGCCTGCGGAGAGTGCGGGCTTAATTTTTTTCCAGAGGACGGGGCTCAGTTCGAAACCGACAAGGCGGTCGAGGACACGTCGGGCCTGCTGGGCGTTGACGAGATTTATGTCGACTGAGCGAGGATTCTCGATAGCCTTAAGGATAGCGGGCTTGGTGATTTCGTGGAATACGATACGCCGGGTGTTTTCGGGTTTTAGACCGAGCACCTCATACAGATGCCAAGCGATAGCTTCCCCTTCGCGGTCTTCATCGGAAGCGAGCCAAACGATGTCGGCGTCTTTAGCGGCGGCTTTAAGTTTTTTGACAAGGTCTTTCTTTTCGGCAGGGATTTCATATTCAGGCAAGAACCCATTGTCAATGTCAATGCTCATACCTCGCGACTTGAGGTCGCGGATATGACCGAACGAGGACATGACCGTGAAGTCGGGGCCAAGGAATTTCTCAATAGTTTTGGCCTTGGCAGGCGACTCGACTATGACGAGATTTTTCATATCAGAAGTAAATTTAGGGAGGAGAGGGGGAATGGGGAGCGAGGAATGAGGAGAGTCGGGAGGGATGTTACTTATAACAGTAATATCAAGGAGCGAGGGAAAAAGTTTTGCAAAAATAGATAAATTTTTGAAAAAACGGAATTGGAGGGAAGTGAAAGGGAAAAAATGTTATATTTGCGGATTGAGGGACGTTTAACAAAACGTCCGGAGCGAAGTCTAATGTTAAAAAGCGCCGACGCCTGAGACGGGAGTCGGTATTTAACCGAAAAAAATAGAAAGAAATGAAAAGAGTAAAGAGCATAGCAATTCTGCTTGTGGCGCTGATCACGATGCTTGCAGTTCCGGCCAGTGTAGAGGCGAAGAAGAAGAAAGCGGAAATCCGCTTTTCGGAGACGAGCCATAATTTCGGGACGATAGCCGAAAAGGGAGGGAAGGTAAGCCATGAGTTTACGTTCTACAATGACGGGGACGCACCGTTGGTAATCATGGATGCGACGGCGGAATGCGGCTGCACGAAGCCTGAATTTCCTGCAAATCCGATAGAGCCGGGGAAGAGCGGGAAACTGAAAGTGACATTCAATCCGTTAGGACGACCGGGCGGGTTCACAAAGACAGTGACCGTGAGAAGCAACGGGCAGCCTAAAAAGACCCGGATAAAGATAAGCGGGGTAGTGAACCCGAATAAATGATTGACGTCTGAAGGATAAGGGAACAAGGATTCATGCAAAGAGGAAAGAGGCTTATTGTCGCGTTGTTAACGGGGCTGTCAATGACAGCCGCCGGGTCGGAATATGAAATCCGGTGGCTGGAGAAGAATTATGATTTCGGTTTGATGAAGGAAGTTGCGGGCCCGAAGAGCGGCCGGTCGCGTTTCGTGAACACGGGGAAGAAGCCGGTGATGATCACCTACGCGCGACCGAGCTGCGGCTGCACGTCAGTGGACTATCCTGAGGAACCGATCATGCCCGGCGACACGGCCACGATCTGCTATACGTACGATCCGACGGGTCGGCCCGGGCGGTTTGAGAAATCGGTGAAAGTAACCCTTGACGACAGCAGGAAGGAGATTATCCGGATTTCAGGGAATGTACTTGGCACTCCGGAGTCGCTGTCAATGTTCTATCCGATCGAGGTCGGCCATCTACGCCTGACAGACGGGGGGATAGACGCGGGGACGGTAACGATGGGATCGGCACCGAATAAATTTGTGAATGGCTATAATCAGAGTCCGGACACGATCAGGCCGAGGGTGACGAGCGGCAGTCCGGGACTTAAGATCACCACGAACGCAGAGGCTGTAGGGCCGGGCGACATCGTCACATACGGGCTCTATTTCGATACGCGGGCTCACGGAGAGACGGGGCCTGTGGAAATTCCTGTTGTCTTCTCCCTCGATGAGAGAGGAGAGAGTGGAGAGAGTGGAGAGAGTGGAGAAGGGTCGGCGAGCTACACATTAATCTACCGTGCGGAAGTGTTACCGGCGCCGACGGCGGCCATCAACCGGGGGAAGACCGGGGAATGTTTCATAGCTCCGGGGAATATAGATTTAGGGAGCATTCCGTCGGGGGGAAACGGAGTTGATTTTACGTTCCGGATTCTGAATCAGGGTCGAGGGCAACTTGACGTTACGCGCATATATGGCGACCGGGAAGACTTCCGCCTGGTGAAAGGGCCTGAGAAGATAAAGGGAGGCAAGAGCGCCGAAGTAATATGCCGGCTGGAAACGGGACTGATGGGCAAAGGGCCATTCCGAATGAAGGTGAAGGTTCTGACAAACGATCCGATGAAGCCTGTGAACGAGATTTCTGTCAGCGGGGAAATAGAATAACAGAAGATAAAAAATCAGATAAATCAGATAAATCAGATAAACCATAGAATCCAAAAGAATACCATGGAACATCCTGAGAATAACGAAAAATATAAAGGCCTGCAGGTGAACGGAGGCGTAAGCAGCCAGCCGACGGTCAATCCCTACCGTCGCCCGCGATCAAGCCGCCCGCGGCAATTTACGGCGGGGGAGTATGTGGAAGGGATACTGAAAGGGGATATGAGTATGCTTGGGCGCGCGGTGACACTCGTTGAGAGCACGGCCGATATACACCAGGCGCTTGCACAGGAAGTTATCGAGAAGTGTCTGCCCTATACGGGGAATTCGAAGCGGATAGGTATAACGGGCGTACCGGGCGCGGGGAAGTCGACGTCGATCGATGTGTTCGGCCTTCATGTACTGAAGCAGGGAGGGAAACTCGCTGTGTTGGCGATAGACCCGAGTAGCGAACGGACGCGAGGGAGTATTCTGGGCGACAAGACGAGGATGGAGAAACTTTCGGTAGAGCAGAATGCGTTTATCCGCCCCTCCCCGTCGGCGGGATCACTTGGAGGCGTTGCGCGCAAGACACGCGAGACGATCGCATTATGTGAAGCCGCAGGCTACGACACGATATTCGTGGAAACCGTAGGAGTTGGCCAGAGCGAGACGGCTGTCCATTCGATGGTTGATTTCTTTCTGTTGATACAGTTGGCCGGGACTGGGGATGAACTCCAGGGGATCAAGCGCGGCATCATGGAAATGGCAGACGGGATAGCGATCAACAAGGCTGACGGGGACAATGTATCACGGGCAGAACTTGCGGCGGCCCAGTTCCGCAACGCGCTGCATCTGTTTCCGCCGACACCGAGCGGATGGCGACCGGAGGTAGTGACCTACAGCGGCTACTATGAGCTGAATATAGATAAAGTGTGGGATATGATCGACCGCTATTTCGAATATGTGAAGCAGAACGGCTATTTTGATAAAAAGCGTAATGAGCAAGCCAAATACTGGATGCTTGAGACGATTGACGAGCAGCTGCGAAATGATTTCTATCGTCGGCCGGAAATAAAGGCATTGCTCGAACAGAAAGAACTCCGGGTTCTGAACAACGAACAGTCGTCGTTTACGGCAGCCCATGAAGTGCTGGAGCGATATTTCCGGATTATCGAGGAGCGATAAGCGAGCTCCAATATAGATCTTTCAAATTCAGGGAGCATCCGAAGAATCGGATGCTCCCTGAACTTATGATGGTCGCCCGCAAATGATTATTCGAGTGGGGCGAGGATAGAGCTTCGCGCCTGTCGGGAGGAACGGATGCCGCCGTAGGAAGCAATTTCGTGAAGGAGCTCGGCATTTACGACGGTGTTCATATTTTTCAGTGCGTCGGGAAAGAATTCGAGAGTTTCGGCCAAAATGAAAGCCGCGGGGGCAGACCCGGCCATAGCGGCCCGATAGTAATAATCCATAGCATCGGTGTGGGAGTAGGGGCGTCCCCGTCCGTTGGCAGCCGCGTCGGCAAGGAGCTCGAGGGCACGCATATAGAGCTCGGCGTCAAGGTCATCGAGGGATTCGACAGAATCGGGAGAGGAATGCTTCTCCGCAACTTGGGAGGCGAGAAAAATCGCCGAATATGGAAACCTGCCGTTGTAGAAACGAAGAGCCAGTTTCATCTTATCCGGATCGGAGAGGGATTCCCATTGAGGCGAGACAAGTTGGCACCATTTGATTTCAGCCTCGGGGAAACCCTTGTCGGCGGCCAAAAGATAAAGTTCGGTAGCGCGGAGAGAGTCGGGAGAGACACCTCGACCGATAAGGAGGAGATCGCCGAGCATAGCAGCGGCGGAGGGGAGGGAGTCCTTGACAGCCCGTTCGAGGTAAGAGACAGCGATGGAATCGGCTTGAGAGGGGGAGATATCCGCGAGCGGAGAAGCGTTGTTCGGGGGATTAAGGAGAAGGAAAGCGAGATTGTTGGCGGCACGCGGATTGCCGGCGTCGGCGGATAGCCGCAGCCAACGCGCGGCGGAATCGGGGGATAGTTTGAGGCCGAAAGAACCGTCGACGTATGACATTCCAAGGATGTTCATGGCGTCGGAGGAGCCGAGATCGGCGGCCTTCAGAAGAAGCGAGCGGGCGGCAATCGAGTCGTCGCCATGCTCCAGCATCAGAGCCCGGCGGAGGAGCGAGTCGGGACTTTCCGTTTGTGAGGAGGGAGATGTGAGGAGGGAGGAGGT
>CAMWRW010000041.1 GCA_947176755.1 uncultured Porphyromonadaceae bacterium | reverse complement strand
ACCATTTAATCGCGTCCGTAAATGAAGACCACCATTTAATCGCGTCCGCAAATGAAGACCACCATTTAATCGCGTCCGTAAATGAAGATCATTAAAAATTGTGTAAATTAAATTACCGTTGTCAGTGTAAAAACCGCGTGATTGGAAATTACCGTCGTCGGTGCGGACGCGATGAATCGCGTCCCTACTGTCCGTGTAACGGATGTGACCATCTGCTATTTCGGCGGCATCCTCAATTTTCCTTATGGAATTAGTCGCGTTAATAGCCTCCATCGAGTAGATCAGCTCATCGTACTGTCAACATTCGGTGCGGGGTTAATTGATAAATTTGTCGGGACGAAAAAAATTTTGTAATTTTGTGGCGGATATGCACACCGGCTTATATAACGTCGATCTTTCCGGCGCCGATCGCATAATGGCGACAGGACGCAAGAAGCAGCTTCAGATAAAGAGGCTGGGTCATTGCCCGGGTCAGGACCTTAGGGGAATGAAGCGACGCGCCGAGCAGTGTGTTCAGTCCCTGCGCAAGAATCATTGCGCTTCCATTTGCATGAACTAACAGGCGCGAGCGTCCGGCGGATGTCGGGCGCTCGCGGTTTTAATTTTATTTTTAACTCATTGGAAATGAAAATCGGAGTCGTAATGGGATCTGTGAGCGATTTGGATGTGATGAAAGGCGCATTCGAAGTGCTCGACAGTTTCGGAGTGGAATATGAAAAGAAAGTCTATAGCGCCCACCGGACGCCTCGCGCCCTTGAGGAGTGGATGGCCGATGCGCGTCAAAAGGGTTTCGCGGCCTTTATTGCCGGAGCCGGGGGAGCCGCCCATCTCGCCGGCGTCGTCGCTTCCCACACGACATTGCCCGTGATCGGAGTTCCCATCATGTCAAAGGCCCTCCGCGGACTCGACTCGCTTCTTTCCACCGTTCAGATGCCCTCCGGAATCCCTGTTGCAACCGTGGCCATCGACGGTGCCCGCAATGCCGCGCTCCTCTGTGTCGAGATGCTTTCGATCTCCGACCCCACTCTGGCAGAGAAACTTTGCCTTTTCCGCGAGGAGCAAACCCGTAAAATCCTTGAAACAGAAATCTAACCGCAAAGGATAAATGAATACCCACCGCCTATTCGTCGAAAAGCGTCCGGACTTCCGCGTTGAAGCCGAGAGCTTGCGCAACGAGCTGAACTCAACGCTCGGCCTCGACATCAAGGACCTCCGTCTTTTCTGCGTCTACGACCTCTTCGGATTCGAACCCGATCTGATTGAACGCGCTCGGTATGGCGTGTTCGGCGAGCATGCCACAGACAATGTCTCTGACACTGCGGATTATGAGGGTCATCCTCATCTGGCCATCGAGTCGCTGCCCGGTCAGTTTGATCAGCGCGCGGCGGCCGCCCGCGAGTGCGTGCGTCTGCTCGACCCCCGCGCCGATGTGGAAATCACGTCCGGACGCCTTGTGGTGTTCGACGATTCCGTATCGGCCGAGGACCTTGAGAAAATCGCCAAATATACGATTAACGCAGTTGAATCGCGGAAGAAAGACCTTTCACGTCTGGCTCTGCCCGAACGCGCTCACGCCCGCCCGGTCGAGGTCCTCTCCGGATTCCGGGAGATCACTCCCGATGCGGCCGCCGACTATTGCCGCAAAATGGGGCTTGCCATGAATGCCGACGACCTTATGGAAGTCGTGAATTATTTCTCGGCCGAAGGTCGCGATCCGAATGAAACGGAACTGCGCATTCTCGACACTTATTGGAGCGATCACTGCCGCCATACGACCTTCACTTCGCGTCTGACCGATATTCAGGTCGACGATTCCTTTATCGCCGACGATCTCCGCGGAGCCCTCGATATGTGGCATTCGATGCGGAGCGATCTCGGACGCGCCGAGAAGCCTCTCTGTCTGATGGATCTCGCCACAATCGGGGCGCGATGGCTCAAGAAAGAGGGCATTCTCGATGATCTTGAACAAAGCGAGGAGAACAATGCCTGCTCGATATATGTCGACGTCGATGTTGACGGCGAGACGGAGCGCTGGCTGCTCCAGTTCAAGAACGAAACCCATAACCATCCGACGGAAATCGAGCCCTTTGGGGGCGCCTCCACATGTCTTGGGGGCGCAATCCGCGACCCGTTGAGCGGACGCAGTTATGTCTATCAGGCAATGCGCATCACGGGAGCCGGCGATATCCACCTGCCCGTGTCGGAGACACTCGCCGGAAAACTCCCGCAGCGTGTCATTTCGCGAGGAGCCGCCGCCGGATATTCATCCTACGGAAACCAGATAGGATTGGCAACCACCCATGTCCGCGAGATCTTCCATCCCGGATATGTTGCGAAACGCCTTGAAGTGGGCGCCGTCGCCGGTGCTGTGCGCGCCGCCGATGTCCGCCGCGAGTGTCCCGCTCCGGGAGATGTGGTCCTGATGTTCGGCGGACGGACCGGTCGCGACGGTATCGGAGGAGCTACCGGCTCTTCAAAGGAACACACCGAGGAGTCGCTTGAGATCTGCGGCAGCGAAGTCCAGAAAGGTAATGCTCCCGAGGAACGCAAATTGTCGCGACTCTTCCGTCGCCCGGAAGTGACGCGCCTGATTAAGAAATCTAACGACTTCGGTGCCGGAGGTGTCAGCGTGGCCATCGGCGAGCTGACCGACGGACTCGATATCTATCTCGATCGCGTAACGACTAAATATGACGGTCTGAACGCAACCGAACTTGCAATCTCCGAAAGCCAGGAAAGAATGTCGGCCGTGGTCGAGGCCAAAGACCGCGAGGAATTCGAGCGTTACTGTGCGGAAGAAAATATAGAGGTCCGCCATGTAGCTGATGTGACCGACACCGGCCGGATGCGTCTCTACCGCAACGGCGAGCTTGTGGCCGATCTCACCCGGGAGTTCATAGACTCGGCGGGGGCTCCCCACTTCGCCAAAGCCAGAGTGTCGGCTGTGGAAGACCGCGACCCCTTCTTCCGGATGCCGGAAGGATCCGACTTCCGCAAACGGATGCTTGCCAATATGCAGGATCCCAATGTAATCTCCCAGCGCGGGCTCATAGAGATGTTCGACTCGACAATCGGCGCCGGCACGGTGCTGATGCCCTTCGGCGGCCGCACTAACGGCACGGAAACTCAGGTCAGCGTCCAGAAGCTCCCGGTCGGGAATCATTTCACGAACACCGCCTCCATGATGAGCGCCGGCTTTGACCCGGAACTCAGCTCGTGGAGTCCCTACCACGGGGCTGCTTACGCCGTGATCGAGGCTGTCGCCAAGGCCGTTGCCGCCGGGGCAGACTTCCGGAGAATGCGCTTCTCCTATCAGGAATATTTTGAGCGCATGAGCTCTCCCGAGGCCTGGGGCAAACCGCTGGCCGCCCTGCTCGGCGCGCTCAGGATGCAGAAAGAACTCGGCCTCCCCTCTATCGGAGGAAAAGATTCGATGAGCGGCACATTCGGCCGTCTGAACGTGCCCCCGACGCTTATCGCGTTCGGTTGCGTTCCGGTTGATGCGCGGATGGTGATCAGTCCTGAATTCAAGAGTGCAGGCAACCGGATATGGGTCATCCCCACGCCTCATCGCGAAGGCTTCATGCCCGACACGCAGGCTCTTGCCGAGAATTACGACCGCCTTCATCGCCTGATAGCTTCGGGAATGATTAAAAGCGCGTTCGCTGTCACGACGGGCGGTATCGCCGAAGCTGTTGCCAAGATGTCGTTCGGCAATGAAATCGGCGCGGCAATTCAGGTCGAGGACCCCGATTCACTGTTCCGTCCCGATTACGGCACGATTGTTGTCGAGACGGCGCTCCCTCTCGACATCCCGGGGGCGTATGAAATCGGTGTGACAGTGGAGGCCCGCGAGGTCAGCGTCAACGGAGAAGTCGCCACAATCGAAGAATTACGTCGCGCCAATTCCGACCGTTTCGCCGAAGTCTATCCCGACCGCAGCGGAGTGAAAGGCTCGGCTCCCGACGCGACATCCGGTCCGTGTAAGGTCCGTTGGGAAGGAGAGCCGACCGACAGTCCGCTGGTCTATCTTCCCGTCTTCCCCGGCACGAACTGCGATTACGATATGGCGGCCGCCTTTGCGGCCGAAGGGGCGCGGACGGCAACGAGCGTGTTCCGCAACCTGACGGCTGCGGATATCGACGAGTCGGTCCGCGAAATGGCCGAACAGATCGACCGCTGTCATATCCTTGCCCTCAGCGGCGGATTCTCCGCTGCCGACGAACCGGACGGCTCGGGAAAATTCATTGCGACCGTGATGCTCAACGCCACGGTGCGCGCCGCGATCGAGCGTCTGATTGCCCGCGGCGGTCTTATCCTCGGCATCTGCAACGGATTCCAGGCTCTTGTGAAATGCGGTCTGCTCCCCGACGGAAAGATCGGCGAGCTGACTCCGGAGTCGCCTACGTTGTTCCGCAACGATATCAATCGCCACATCTCGCAGATTTGCGAGACGCGCGTCGGTTCGGTGGCTTCCCCCTGGCTCGACGGCTTCGAAATCGGCCAGCTTCATTCGGTAGCGATGAGCCACGGAGAAGGAAAGTTCACGGCGACCCCCGAGCTTGCCGAACGTCTGCTCCGCGAAGGGAGAATCGCATTCCAGTATGCCGCCCCCGACGGCCACGCCACGATGGAATCCCCCTACAATCCCAACGGGTCGACGTTCGCCATCGAGGGAATCATCTCGCCCGACGGACGAATCCTTGGCAAGATGGGCCATAGCGAACGCTACCGTCAGGGCCTGATGAAGAACGTCCATGGCGACAAGAATCAGAATATCTTCCGTAACGCAGTCAAATATTTCAAAGGAAAATAACTAAAACAATCTAAGATAATGGAACAGAAAGAGATGCTCTACGAGGGCAAAGCAAAACAGGTTTACGCAACTGACGACAAGGATCTGGTTGTGATTCACTACAAAGATGCAGCCACTGCATTCAACAACCTCAAGAAGGCCACAATCGACAACAAGGGCGTGTTCAACAACGAGATCACGACGATCATCTTCAACAAGCTCAACGAGGCCGGCATCCCGACCCATTATATAAAGACGCTCAACGATCGCGATCAGCTCTGCCGCAAGGTCGACATTATTCCTCTCGAGGTGATTGTCCGCAATGTAATCGCCGGCTCGATGGCCAAGCGTCTCGGCATCGAGGAGGGCACTCCCGCTCCCAACACGATTTTCGAAATCTGCTATAAGGACGACGCTCTTGGCGATCCTCTGATCAACGACCATCATGCAGTCGCTCTCGGCGCCGCAACTTACGAGGAACTTAAAGAAATCTATGACCTTACGAGCAGAATCAACGAGTTCCTCAAGGAGATGTTCGCCAAGATCAACATCCGTTTGATCGACTTCAAGATTGAGTTCGGCAAGACCTCCGACGGCAAGATTGTGCTCGCCGACGAGATCAGCCCCGACACGTGTCGTCTGTGGGACGCCGAGACCAACGTGAAGCTCGACAAGGATCGTTTCCGTCGCGACCTGGGCGATGTGATCGGCGCTTACAAAGAGATTGACAGCCGTCTGAACTCCATCAAATAAGCAGCTGCTATGGCAAAAAGCTATGAGGCTTCGGGCGTGAATCTCGAAGCAGGATATGAGGTCGTGAGCCGCATCAAGAAGCATGTGGCCTCGACCGCCCGCAAGGGATGCATGGGAGGCATCGGGGCCTTCGGGGGAATGTTTGACCTCGGATCGCTCGGATACAAACATCCCGTGCTTGTCAGCGGCACCGACGGGGTCGGCACCAAGCTGAAACTCGCCTTTATGCTCGACCGTCATGACACGATCGGCATCGACGCCGTCGCGATGTGTGTCAACGATGTGCTGGCCCAAGGGGCCGAACCCCTTCTTTTCCTTGACTATGTGGCTGTCGGCCACAACCGTCCGGAGGTTGTCGAGCAGATTGTCTCCGGCGTGGCCGAAGGATGCCGTCAGGCCGGATGTGCGCTCGTGGGTGGAGAAACGGCGGAAATGCCCGGAATGTATGCTCCCGAAGATTATGATATCGCCGGATTCACTGTCGGCGCTGTCGAAAAGGATAATCTCATCGACGGCTCTAAAGTGGCTGCCGGGGATGTGCTCATCGGCCTTCCCTCGACAGGAGTCCACTCCAACGGGTTCTCGCTCGTGCGCAAGATTGTTGCCGATGCAGGTCTCGACCTCAACAAGAAGTATGAGGAGACCGGCGACCGCGCGCTCGGAGAAGTCCTTCTGACTCCGACGGCGATTTATGTGAAGCCCGTTCTGAAACTGATCGCGGATGTCGACGTTCACGGTGTGGCCCACATCACCGGGGGAGGTTTCGACGAAAATATCCCGCGCATCCTTCCCGAGGGTCTAGGGGCCTTCATCGTTGAAGGAAGCTGGGAGATTCTTCCTGTCTTCAGGCTGCTTGAGAAATATGGCCATGTTCCCCATCGTGAGATGTTCAACATCTACAACATGGGCATCGGCATGGTGATAGCCGTGAGCCGCGATGAGGCCGAACGCGCCGTGGAAGTCCTTCAGGCAGAAGGCATCGATGCCCGCACGATAGGCTATGTGGCCGAAGGGAAGGGCGTTGAATTTGTCAAAGAAATATTGTAAAAAGAGATGAAAGCTTTAATTAGCGTAAGCGATAAAACGGGGGTTGTGGAATTTGCCACTTCCCTCAAAGAAATGGGCTGGGAAATCATAGCGACGGGCGGCACGATGAAAATGCTGCGCGAGGCCGGACTCCCGGTGACCGGCATCAGCGATGTGACCGGTTTTCCCGAAATATGCGGAGGTCGCGTAAAGACGCTCCATCCGAAAGTCCACGGTGCGCTTCTGGGCCGTCGCGACAATGCCGACGACATGAAGGCGCTTGAAGAGAATGGCATAGGTCTGATTGACCTGGTGTGTGTCAATCTCTATCCTTTCGAGGCAACCGTGGCCAAGGAGGGAGTGACTCTCGCCGACGCCATTGAGAATATCGACATAGGGGGGCCTTCGATGCTCCGCAGCGCGGCAAAGAACTGCGCCAGCGTTACGGTCGTGTGCGATCCGGAGGATTACACGAAGGTGCTTGAGGAGATCGCCGCCGAGGGGAACACCACTCCCGAGACTCGTCTGCGTCTTTCGGCCAAGGCTTATACCCATACGGCCGTCTATGACAGCCATATCGCGGAATATATGCGCCGTCAGGCCGGTCTTCCCGAAAAGCTCTTCCTTACTTTCGACGAGGTTCAGAGCCTCCGTTACGGCGAGAACCCTCATCAGAAGGCGAAATTCTATCGTTCGGCGGAGGAATATTCCTTCTCGGTTGCGACGGCGCGTCAGCTTCAGGGCAAGGAACTTTCCTACAACAACATTCAGGATGCGAACGCAGCTCTGGAGATTGTCAGCGAGTTTGAGGAACCGTTCTGTGTCGGACTGAAACACATGAATCCGTGCGGAGCGGCCGTCGGGGCAGATGTGCTCGACGCCTGGACGCGCGCATACGAGGCCGACAAGGTGAGCATTTATGGAGGCATCGTGGCCTTCAACCGGCCGGTAAACGTCGAGACCGCACGCGCAATGAAGCCTATCTTCCTTGAAATCGTGATGGCTCCATCGTTTGAGCCTGAGGCTCTCGAAGTTCTTTCAACGAAGAAAAATCTCCGTCTTCTTGAAGTGAAGATGGATAACCGGGGCGAAAAGCGCCGTCAGTTGGTCGGCGTCACGGGCGGTCTTCTCGTACAGGATGCCGACACAGAGTCGCTGCTTCTGACCGAAGCTATGTGTGTGACCGAAAAGAAGCCGACGCCGCGCGAGATGGCCGATATGAATTTCGGCTGGAAGATTGTAAAGCATGTGAAGTCGAACGCGATAGTCGTGGTCAAGGATGGCGCGACGCTCGGCGTCGGCGCAGGCCAGATGAACCGCGTCGGTTCGGCAGGGATAGCTCTTGAGCAGGCTCGCGAAGCCGGGGCCACGGAAGGTCTCGTGCTTGCCTCCGACGGCTTCCTTCCCTTTGACGACACGGTTGAACAGGCTTCACGTTATGGTGTGACTGCAATCGTTCAACCCGGCGGCTCCATTCGCGACGAAGATTCCGTGAAGAAAGCAAATGAGAAGGGGATGGTGATGCTCTTTACGGGTATGCGCCACTTCAAGCATTAAAAACAACCGACTGGAAGACGGGAAGGCCTATAGCCTCCCGCTTCCTTTTCTATATTTAAAATTGAGTATGGGAAAGAAAGTATTGGTGATTGGCTCCGGCGGCCGAGAGCATGCCATAGTCGATGCCCTCGATCGTTCGCCTCAGGTGGAGAAAATCTGGTGCGCTCCCGGAAATGCCGGCATTGCCGCGCAAGCGGAATGCGTGGAAATAGGGGCGACGGATATTGATTCTCTTCTCCGCTTTGCTCGTGAAAATGAAGTCGACCTGACGGTTGTCGGTCCGGAGGCACCACTTGCCGCCGGCATTGTCGACGCTTTCCGCGCCGAAGGGTTGCGCATCTTCGGCCCCACGCGAGAAGCGGCCCGGATGGAAAGCAGCAAGGAGTATGCGAAGGACCTCATGGCACGCCATTCGATACCGACCGCGGCTTACAGGACCTTCAGCGACTTCGACGAGGCGTTGGAGTATGTGAAAGCCGGCCCGCAGGAAATCGTTATCAAATATGACGGATTGGCAGCGGGAAAGGGTGTTGTTGTGGCGATGAGTCATGCCGAGGCGGAAGCCGCCCTGCGAGATATGCTGCTTGACGAACAGTTCGGAAAAGGCCGCGTGGTGGTGGAGGAATTTCTGGATGGTCCGGAGTTTTCCTTCATGTGCATAGTCAACGGCACGAAAGTCTATCCTCTCGCCATCGCTCGCGACCACAAGCGTGCATACGACGGCGACGAAGGACCGAACACGGGAGGCATGGGAGCCTATTCGCCGGTGCCGTTCGTGACAGACGAGATCCGTCGCGCGGCTCTTGAGACGATTATCAATCCCGTAGCGAAAGCCCTTGTAGTGGAGGGAAATCCCTTCACGGGCGTCCTTTACGGAGGACTGATTCTTCATCGTGGCGTTCCGAAGGTGATAGAGTTCAACGCGCGGTTCGGCGATCCGGAGACGGAGGTCGTTCTTCCGCGATTGGAAAGCGATTTCTACGAGCTTCTTGATGCGGCTGTGGATGGCCGCGACTGCGAACCCCGTTGGTCGCCGGCGACACGCCTCGGAATCGTGCTGGCTGCGGAGGGATATCCCGGCGCCTACCGCAAGGATGTGGTTATCAAAGGCGCCGAAGCTCTTGAGGGCATCTATCACATGGGAACCAAGCGCGACGAAAACGGCGAACTTAAGTCGGCCGGCGGACGAGTGATGATGGTCACATCCGCAGGAGCCGATCTTTCCGAGGCCCGAAGTAACGCCACGGCAAAAATCGAGGCAATCGAGGCTCCCGGACTTTTCCACCGCACTGATATCGGCGCGAAGGAAGCATAATTCAAATCCAAAAATTCAATATGGCAGCAGAAGTAATCAGCGGCAAAGACCTGGCACGCGAAATCAAGGAGGAAATCGCGGCCAAAGTGCCCGAATATGTAAAAGAATATGGCCGTGCGCCTCATTTGGCCGTGATTCTCGTCGGCGAGGATCCCGCCAGCATGTCTTATGTAAAGTCGAAAGGGAAGGATGCGGAGCAGGTCGGATTCCGCTCGACGACGCTCCGTCTCCCGGAAACGACTTCCGAGGAGGAACTTCTCGAAATAATCGCGGGCATGAATGCCGACGATGAGCTCGACGGGGTGCTTGTCCAGCTTCCTCTTCCCAAGCATATAGATGAAGACCGCGTGATAGCGGCAATCAGCAAGGAGAAGGATGTCGACGGATTCCATCCTCTGAACGTGGCCGCCCTTTGGCAGAAGACAGAGTGCATCGCGCCCTGCACGCCCGACTGCGAACCCCGTTGGTCGCCGGCGACACGCCTCGGAATCGTGCTGGCTGCGGAGGGATATCCCGGCGCCTACCGCAAGGATGTGGTTATCAAAGGCGCCGAAGCTCTTGAGGGCATCTATCACATGGGAACCAAGCGCGACGAAAACGGCGAACTTAAGTCGGCCGGCGGACGAGTGATGATGGTCACATCCGCAGGAGCCGATCTTTCCGAGGCCCGAAGTAACGCCACGGCAAAAATCGAGGCAATCGAGGCTCCCGGACTTTTCCACCGCACTGATATCGGCGCGAAGGAAGCATAATTCAAATCCAAAAATTCAATATGGCAGCAGAAGTAATCAGCGGCAAAGACCTGGCACGCGAAATCAAGGAGGAAATCGCGGCCAAAGTGCCCGAATATGTAAAAGAATATGGCCGTGCGCCTCATTTGGCCGTGATTCTCGTCGGCGAGGATCCCGCCAGCATGTCTTATGTAAAGTCGAAAGGGAAGGATGCGGAGCAGGTCGGATTCCGCTCGACGACGCTCCGTCTCCCGGAAACGACTTCCGAGGAGGAACTTCTCGAAATAATCGCGGGCATGAATGCCGACGATGAGCTCGACGGGGTGCTTGTCCAGCTTCCTCTTCCCAAGCATATAGATGAAGACCGCGTGATAGCGGCAATCAGCAAGGAGAAGGATGTCGACGGATTCCATCCTCTGAACGTGGCCGCCCTTTGGCAGAAGACAGAGTGCATCGCGCCCTGCACGCCCAAAGGGGTAATGCGGATGCTTGCAAAGGCCGGAATCAATCCGGAAGGGAAACGTGCAGTCGTTATAGGCAGGAGCAATATCGTAGGCCTTCCGATGTCGAAGATGCTGCTTGATGCGAACGCGACAGTGACCGTGGCCCATAGCCGGACGAAGGATCTTCCCGCCGTGACGCGCGAGGCCGATATTCTCGTGGCAGCCGTCGGCCGGCTCCGTTTCGTGACGGCCGATATGGTGAAGCCCGGTGCAGTCGTGATCGATGTCGGGGTCAATCGCGATCCTGCCGACGGAAAACTTTATGGCGATGTGGATTATATTCCCGTGGCCGAGAAAGCGTCCGTGATTACGCCTGTCCCCGGAGGAGTGGGCCCGATGACCCGGGCATGCCTGCTTGAAAATACTGTGGAGTGTTTCCTTCGCAAGATGAACAAAAAGAACTGACAAAAACATGATTGAAAGATATTCGCGTCCCGAGATGCGTGCCATCTGGACAGAACAGAACAAATTCGACGCATACCTTGAAGTGGAACTCCTTTCGGCCGAAGCCTGGCGCGAGCTTGGCGTCGTTCCGGCCGAGGATATAGTGAAGCTGCGCGAGAAAGCGACCTTCAGCATCCCGCGAATCAAGGAGATAGAGGAGCAGACGCGCCACGACATCGTGGCCTTCACGCGCGCTGTCAGCGAATCGCTCGGCGAGGAACGCAAATGGGTCCACTACGGTCTGACCTCGACGGATGTCGTCGACACGGCCAACGGTTATCTTCTCAAGCAGGCCAACGCCATTCTGCGTCGCGACCTCGAGGAGTTTATCGAGATGCTCCGTCGCCAGGCAATCAAGTATAAGTATGTGCCCTGCATCGGGCGCACTCATGGCATTCATGCCGATATCACGTCGTTCGGGCTCAAATGGGTGCTCTGGCATGCGGAGATGAAGCGCAACCTCAAGCGGTTTGACGAAGCGGCCCGCGGAGTCGAGGTCGGCAAGCTGTCGGGCGCTGTCGGCAATTTCGCCAACATCCCCCCGTTCGTGCAGGATTATGTGTGCGAACATCTCGGAATCGAATCTTCGCCGATAGCAACTCAGGTGATCCAGCGCGACCGCCACGCATATTATCTGGCGACGCTTGCACTTATCGGCGCGTCGATCGAGCAGATGGCCATGGAGGTCCGCAATCTTCAGCGGACAGAGGTCCATGAAGTCGAAGAGGCTTTCGGCAAGGGTCAGAAAGGCTCGAGCGCGATGCCTCACAAGAGAAATCCTATCGGGTCGGAAAATATGTGCGGATGTGCGCGCGTGCTTCGCGGCTATATGGCCACGGCGTATGAGAACGTGGCGCTCTGGCACGAACGCGACATCTCGCATTCCGCCACCGAACGAATCATCCTGCCCGACGCAACGATGCTTCTTGATTACATGCTCGGCCGGATGGGGAACATCCTCGGCAATCTGACCGTGTTCGAGGATCGCATGAAGCAGAACATCTATATGACCCAGGGGGTCATTTTCGCCCAGCGCGTGATGAATGCTCTGATCGGCAAGGGGTTCGTGCGCGAGCAGGCCTACGACACCGTGCAGCCTCTCGCCATGCAGGCGATGGCCAACGGCGTTCCTTATATCGATTTGCTCCGTGCCAACGAGACCGTGAGCCGAATGCTCACCCCTGAAGAACTCGACGCTTGCTTCACGCTCGACTATTACATGAAGAACGTCGACCATATTTACAAACGAAACAACATCGACTGATATGTCACAGAGAATGGTAGTTGTCGGCTCGCAATGGGGCGACGAAGGAAAAGGAAAGATCACAGACTATTTCGCCACGCGGGCGGATATGGTGGTCCGTTACCAGGGAGGCAATAATGCCGGCCATACGGTGATGTTCGACGGTAATAAGTATTCCCTGCAGAGCATACCGTCGGGAATCTTCAATCCGGCGACGGTTAATGTGATGGGGAACGGGATGGTGGTCAACCCGGAATCGGTCGTGGCCGAGCTTCAGAAGCTCCACGACAGGGGAATCACCGATTACAAGCTCTTTATCTCCAACCGGGCGGCGATGGTCATGCCCTGGCACATCATGCTTGACGGGGCTTACGAACGTCGTAAAGGAGATGCCCAGATCGGCACGACACAGAAGGGTATCGGTCCGGCTTATTCCGACAAGTACAGCCGGACAGGCCTCCGCATCGGCGACCTTCTGGAGCCTGACTATTTCCGCGAGCGACTTGAAGCGGCTCTCGATGTCAAGAATATCGAGCTGAAGAGTCTCGGACTTGAGCCGCTGGATGTCGAAGAGGTCTACAACCGCTATATGGAACTCGCCCGCCAAATCGGTCCGATGATTACGGACACTTCCGACCTTATCAACGAGGCTCTGGAGAGCGATGCGAAGGTGCTTTTCGAGGGAGCGCAGGGCATGATGCTCTGTATCGACCACGGCACATATCCTTTCGTGACCTCCTCCAGCCCGTCGGCGGCCTCGGTGCCGGTCGGCGCCGGTATCGCTCCCAAATGGATAGACACGGTTGTCGGTGTGGCGAAAGCATACTGCACGCGAGTAGGCGCCGGTCCGTTCCCGACGGAAATCGATGGAGAACTGGCGCATGAAATCCGTGAGCGCGGTCATGAATATGGCACGGTCACCGGGCGTCCGCGCCGTGTCGGCTGGTTGGATGCCGTCGTTGCCCGCTATACGTCGCGCCTCGCCGGAATTACGCAATGGGCGATCATGCTTCTTGACGTGCTCTCAGGCCTTGACAAGATAAAGATTTGTGTGGCTTACGATCTTGATGGCAAGGAAATCACGACGCCCCCTTCGACTATAGCAACGCTCGCCCGCTGCAAGCCCGTCTATATCGAGCTTGACGGATGGAAAGAGGATATTTCCGGAATCCGCGATTTCGACCGGCTCCCCGAAAATGCCAAAGCCTATATCCGCAAGATAGAGGAATTGACGAAGACGCCCGTCGGAATGATTTCTGTCGGACCGGACCGCTCGCAGACGATAATCGTCGATCCTGCCCTTAACCGCTTCTAAGCCCGGGGCACCCATTTATCAATTTCTTCAGAATAAAGCAACATATCATTATGTCTTTCATAGAAAATAAAATTGTCCAGGAAGGAATCACGTTCGACGACGTTCTGCTCGTGCCGGCCTATTCCGAAGTGACGCCCAACATGGTGAAGCTCTCGACGCGTTTTTCACGAAACATCACGCTCAACATTCCGATTGTGTCGGCGGCGATGGACACCGTGACCGAGGCTCCGATGGCTATAGCGATTGCCCGCGAGGGAGGAATCGGCGTTATCCATAAGAATATGCCGATAGCGGCTCAGGCGGCTCAGGTGCGGAAGGTGAAACGTGCGGATTCGGGAATGATTTATGATCCGGTGACGATCACGGCCGATGAAACTGTGGCCGATGCCCTTCGCCTGATGCGCGAGAACCGGATTGGCGGTATTCCGGTGATAGATGCCGAACGCCATCTTCTCGGAATTGTCACCAATCGCGACCTTCGTTTCCAGGACAACCATGACCTGAAGATTTCCGAGGTTATGACCAAGGATAATCTTATCACGTCGCACAACGCCGACCTTCAGGAGGCCGCCGGCATCCTTCTCCGCAATAAAATCGAGAAGCTGCCCGTGGTCGACGAGGAGAATCATCTTGTCGGGCTTATCACATACCGCGACATAACGAAAATCTCCGAATTTCCGAATGCCTGCAAGGATTCCAAGGGGCGTCTGCGCGTAGCGGCAGGAGTGGGAGTGACGGGGGATACGCTCGACCGCGTTGCAGCGCTGGTGGAGAATGGCGTAGACGCCGTTGTGATCGATACGGCCCACGGCCATTCGGCCAATGTTGTCCGCACGCTTAAGGCAGTAAAGGAGAAATTCCCCCAGATAGATGTCGTAGTCGGCAATATCGCCACGGCAGCCGCGGCAGAATTCCTTGTGGCCAACGGCGCCGACGGTATCAAAGTCGGCATCGGACCGGGCTCGATCTGTACGACCCGTATCGTGGCGGGTGTCGGCGTTCCTCAGCTGACGGCGATCTATGATGCGGCCGAGGCGGCCCACCGCCACGGCGTGCCGGTGATTGCCGACGGCGGTCTCCGTTATTCGGGCGACGTCGTCAAGGCTCTTGCCGCCGGCGGCGATTGCGTGATGATGGGATCGATGCTCGCGGGCGTCGAGGAGTCTCCCGGCGAGACTATCATCTATAACGGCCGTAAGTTTAAAGCCTATCGTGGCATGGGCTCCGTGGAGGCTATGCAGGCCGGCTCGAAGGACCGCTATTTCCAGGGCGAAACAAGCGATGCGTCGAAATTCGTTCCGGAAGGAATCGTGGCCCGCGTGCCTTACAAGGGTAGCCTCGGCGAAACTGTCTATCAGCTGATTGGCGGTCTCCGCTCAGGAATGGGTTACTGCGGCGCTGCCGACATCGAGGCGCTCCATCAGGCTCAGTTCGTCCGCATCACGTCGGCAGCCGTAATCGAGAACCATCCTCATAATGTGACCATCACCAAGGAAGCTCCCAACTATTCTCCGGGCAGCTGATAGATCTTCAGATATGGAAAAAATACTGATTATAGATTTCGGTTCGCAATACACTCAGTTGATCGCACGCCGTGTGAGAGAACTTAATGTCTATTGCGAAATCCATCCGTTCAACCATTTCCCGGAGCCGGATGCCGACGTGAAGGGTGTGATCCTTTCGGGAAGTCCTTGCTCCGTTCGCGACGAGGATTCCCCCCGGATCGACCTGAGTCTTTTCAAAGGGAAACTTCCGTTGCTCGGCGTCTGCTATGGCGCACAACTGCTTGCCAAGGAATTCGGAGGAGAAGTGGAGGGCGCTCCCAGCCGGGAATACGGACGGGCGATGCTCAACGTGGTTGCCCCCGAAGACCCGCTGATGAAGGATATTCCTTCCCCGACACAGGTCTGGATGTCGCATGGCGACACGATCACCTCGATTCCTGCCAATTATGAAATCATCGGCTCGACGGATAATGTGCGCGTGGCGGCCTATCATATCGGCGGCGAGATGACATGGGGCATTCAGTTCCATCCGGAGGTGTTCCACTCGACCGACGGTCCGCGAATGCTGAGCAACTTCGTGCTTGGAATCTGCGGCTGCTCCGGCACATGGAGTCCCGCGTCGTTTATAGATTCGACCGTGGCCGAACTGAAGGCCAAGCTGGGCGACGACAAGGTGATTCTCGGTCTCTCCGGAGGCGTGGATTCAAGCGTCGCGGCCGTGCTGCTTCACAAAGCAATCGGCTCGAACCTCTACTGCATATTTGTCAACAACGGCCTGTTGCGTGCCGGAGAATTCGAAGATGTGCTCGCCTCTTACAAGGGGATGGGCCTCAATGTCACGGGAGTGGATGCTTCCGAGCGATTCTATGCCGACCTCAAGGGCGTGACCGATCCCGAGCAGAAGCGTAAGATAATCGGCCGCGACTTTGTTGAAGTATTCAATGAAGAGGCCCGGAAAGTGGAGGGTGCCCGCTGGCTTGGACAGGGCACGATCTATCCCGACGTAATCGAGAGTTGTTCGGTAAAAGGCCCGTCGGCTACGATCAAATCCCACCATAACGTCGGAGGACTCCCCAAAGAGATGAATCTTCAGATAGTCGAACCGTTGCGACTGTTGTTCAAAGATGAAGTGCGTCGAGTTGGTCGTGAGCTGGGCATAGATCAGGCCCTTCTGGGACGGCATCCCTTCCCCGGCCCCGGACTTGGCATCAGAATACTCGGCGAAGTCACGGCAGAGAAAGTGCGCGTGCTGCAAGCCGCCGACAAAATATTTATCGACAATCTTCGCGAGTCGGGATGGTATGATAAAGTATGGCAGGCGGGAGTGATGATGCTTCCGGTTCAGAGTGTAGGAGTGATGGGCGACGAGCGGACCTACGAAAGCTGCTGTGCGCTGCGAGCAGTTATTTCCACCGACGGCATGACAGCCGACTGGGTTCATCTGCCCTACGAACTGTTGGCCAAGACGAGCAACGAGATCATCAACAAAGTTCGCGGCATCAACCGCGTCGTCTACGATATCTCCTCCAAGCCGCCGGCAACAATCGAGTGGGAATAACCACCTAATCAACAAATCAAATAAACGAGAATCCACGGTTAACGCAGCGCGTCAACCGTGGATTCTTGTTTATTATATTGGGGAAATTTTTTGTAACATATACAACGCCCCGGTCGGTAAGTTTCTCAAACTCGGCATTGTTGATGCAGCTAAGATCGAGCATCACAATTTCATTATGGTTATAATGATAGGGAGCGAGCATGAAAGGACGTTTGTGGCAATCGGGGCAAATTGTACAGCATGTTGTTGAAATAACTGACAAATACTCGATATTAAGCCTTGAACATATTTTCGATTTTTGCCACAACTCCGAGGATGTCCGCAAATGAGGGTACATTGTCCTCATATATCATATTCATCACCATAGTATCATAGTCGTTTTTCCATTCTTCGATGACACTTTCAGGGGGAGTGAGGGTAATATGTGTACGAATGTCCGGTGTATAGTCAACATCGCGTATTGAAGTGAATACTTCCCGATGATGGCGAATGGTTTCCCAAAGGTCATCATCAGGGATAGCCTTGTCGGCAATTCCAGCCTCGTATATCTTGTATAGGTCATACAAGTGTCGTGATTTACGATTGGCATTCCGGCAACCATTGGTTGTGAATAATTCATGAAGCAGGAATGCCTTTTCAAGGAAGGTCTTTTCTGCAACAGCAGCGACAATCTGAACCTCGTTGTCATTTGACGTAAGATGTGGAAACGCCCCTGCTACAAAGGATTCAACCTTTGCTTTGGCTGTCGGTTCAAACAGAGAACGTGCTCCAACTTCCAGCAGTACCTCATCACGGAGATATGGATTAACGCCGGAGGGTAATACCGACTTATAGATTACATGAATCTGCCGAGGCTCAGGGTAAGTCGCGTCTCCTTCTCCATCGGGGTCTGCCTTAATTGTCACAAATTCACTTAATCCTGCTTGTTCTACCGCCAATGTCAGGTCATTGGCAAGAGTATCCCGGACAAATACCGATGACGCTTTACGCAACTTCTTTAATTGCTTCTTGGTTACATCACCCTCAATCCCGAACATACTGCGATCTATGGCAATGTCAATATCTTCTGAGAACCGTCGAATGACACCCCAGACTTTGCTGAGTGATGTACCACCCTTGAACACCATCTTGTCTGCGTATGGCCGTGAGAAAAGAATATAGAGTATCTCCGTTACCCAAAAATCTTTTTCAATGGCAACTACAGGAAGTTTTATCTTAGCGGCTGTCTGCTCAAATACGGTTCTTCTTTGAACCTCGGTAAGTGTCAGATATTTATTCATAGGAATCGAATATAATTTTACGGATCCAAGCCGGAATCAGGGCAAAATCCTTTTTTATTGTTTCAAATGGTATAGACTTGACCAGATTACGGATATGGGCAAGTTGAGTATCGGTAATATTGTTTTCTCCGATTTCGCGCAGGGCAAATGTGAGAAGCATTGCGATTTCATTCTGAAAAGCCAGATTTTTTTTAGCAGTATGTTTGAACTGAATGCCCCGGTTACCTTCCAACTTTACTTTACGTGGCGATCCATCAGTCAAATATACCACATTCATCGGTAACTGGGTTGACAATCCAAGCTTATTAAGTGCATACATCCCTGTCGGAACTATCTTAGCCTTGTCGCGCCTTGCAATAGCGGCGGCAACCTCCTCAATGGTCGGATAAAGAATACCTAACCCCAAAAACTTATCAATCTTTGGATAACAATATACACCGTGTGCTACCCGAATCAACTGATCAGACGCAACCAGCCGTCCGAAAGCCTTGTGTACGGCATCCGGCGTGCCATACGAAGCGAAATCTTGCGGGAATATAATCGTGCCTCTTCCGCGTTTGGTCACACTTGTTAATATCTTTTTCTCAATAGATTGCATTCGTTTTTGGTGATTATTTTGTCAGAAATTTACAACAAATTTATGACAAAAACAAATTTGACGTGAAATGACTTAACGACAACAATATTTCTATCTATAAATATGCATTTCTGACCTTTAATGAACAGGAATATTGATATTGCTAACTTGGTTTCCCAACTCACGAATGAGTTGGAATACAAAAATTCTAAGTCCTGAAAATTTGTAAGTTATGCCTAAATTTTCCAATAAAGGTACAAAATAGGTGATTTCAACCACTTTTTACACTCCGAAACCGCGTTCTCGGTGTCGGTTCATATCCTTCATGACAGAAGGGAGATTGGATGTCAGGTGTGATGTTGCTTCCGGTTCAGAGTGTAGGAGTTATGGGCGACGAGCGGACTTACGAAAGCTGCTGTGCGCTGCGAGCAGTGATTTCCACCGAGGGCAAGACCGCAGACTGGGTTCATCTGCCCTACGAACTATTGGCCAAGACGAGCAACGAGATCATCAACAAAGTTCGCGGCATCAACCGCGTCGTCTACCGTATCTCCGTGACGGAAAAGTAGTATTCGTACCGAAAAGTGTATCTTCTTCTTCTTTTTTCATTATAAAAGGTGTGTTGAGGTGGGATTAATACCCTTGAAAAAGTATAGAGGGTTTGATTATATTTCATGGGGGAAGGCAAATATTCCCAAAATATCCCATTCTAATTTGGTCAGGTAAGGGAATTATGGTAATTTTGTCACCGTGGTAATAATTACGACGGTAATAAAATATGAAATTCTATAATCGGACAAAAGAAATAGAGGAGTTGCGACGTATCCAAGGACGAGCCTTTGACTCTCGGTCGAGGATGACTGTCATAACCGGTCGACGTCGCATCGGCAAGACTTCGCTTGCTCTGCATGCAACGCAGGGCGAATATCCTACTGTATATCTATTCGTAAGCAGAAAAAACGAGGCTGCATTGTGCGAAGAGTTTGCCGGACTGATTTCATCGTCTCTTGATTGTTATGTGCCTTCTGAGATAAAGTCGTTTAAGTCATTGTTCCAGATGTTGATGGAGCTTGCAAAGACACGCAAGTTCAATCTGATTATTGATGAATTTCAGGAGTTTTTCAATATTAATCCATCGGTTTACAGTGACATGCAGAATATTTGGGATTATTACCGAAACGATACTCATGTCAATTTACTTCTCATGGGATCAGTGTATTCAATGATGCACAAGATCTTTGAAAATTACCACGAACCACTCTTCGGCAGAGCTGATGCCATGATACGTCTCTCAGGATTCGGTACTGAAACTATGAAGGAAATCATGCAGGATTTCCGACCGGACTATACTAACGATGAATTGCTTGCATTATATACCATCACCGGAGGAGTACCGAAATATATTGAGCTGCTGTGTGACGACACAGATCTTTCAATTGAGGGAATGTTTGATTATGTTGTCCGGGAAAACTCCCTATTCGTAAACGAAGGTCGTAACCTGTTGATTGAGGAATTTGGAAAAGATTACGGACTATATTTCTCGGTATTGAGCTGTATAGCATCAGGCATCAATACTCAGGGAGGGATTGAAAGCGCATTAGGAGGTGTTACGGTAGCAGGCCATTTGAAACGTCTGATCGAGGATTATTCGCTCATCAAGCGAGTGCGCCCGATTTTGTCCAAGCCCCGATCGCAGAATGTGCAGTATGAGATTAACGATAACTTCCTGCGTTTCTGGTTTAACTATTTTGACCGGAACCAGACATTGGTTGAGCTTAATAACTTTGAGTATCTCCGTCAGATGGTCCTCTCAGATTATCCGACATTCTCTGGCCTTACTCTTGAAAAATGGTTTCGTCTGAAAATGATGGAAAGCCATAAGTATGCCGATATCGGCTCATGGTGGGAACGCAAAAAGGGAAAGGAAGCCAACGAGATAGATATCGTAGCTCTTTCAATAGATGGGAAGATAGCTCTTGTAGCCGAAGTAAAACGTCAACAACGCAACTACGACCACAAAGCCTTCATGGAGAAAGTGGACTGCATCAAAACAAGTATCCTATCAAAGTATGAGTTAGAGACCCGACTTTTTACACTTGATGATATGTAACTGAAGTGCCATGAGTTTTACGGAGTATTCAAATCGTAATCAATATTTTTAGGACGGGTCATTATATTCAGATTCGTTATGAATTGCGACGATTGATTTCATAATATTCTCTGAGTAGCAGTCTTAGACTTCAGTAATTCCACTCGAATGCCTCCGACTTTTTACCGATAGCGATGGCGTATATCTCGTCAGCTATTTTAGACCTTCTGTTTTGGAATGATGTTGAATTCAACATTCCGAATCAATGATAATCCACGGATAACTTATTGATTCATCCGTGGACTGTCGTTTATGAGAGCCTTTCAGCGTTCCGTCAGATTATTTACATTGGTTTGATCATGGACTCGATGAAGGCAATTTCCTCATCTGAGAGATTGTATTTGGCATAGAGTTGCGCGTCTATTTCCGCTACACTCTTGCTCCAGTCGATGTCGCTACTTTCTGTGAAGTCTTGCATCGGCACGTTAGCCCAAGTATCTTTGGGATTATCTTGAGTTACTTTTAAAGTGCCCAATAATAACCTTGCGAACCGTGTTTTGATATATTTTAAACAGGCCTCGGCATGGGGGGCTTCTCCGAAGCTCCCTATGCTGAGGAATGTTAAAGTATGTCCGATTACCGGCACGCCGATTACCGGCGTGCTGAGAACCTCCCCGATAGCACCAG
>CAMWRW010000040.1 GCA_947176755.1 uncultured Porphyromonadaceae bacterium | reverse complement strand
TCCGAAGAAGAATGCGGGATTAAAAATTTTATCTTCCATATAAAAATTTTGAAAGATTAACTATAATCCTCGCAGAAATATGGGTACGACTATTGCATATCACGAATTTTATTCGTAATTTTGCGGCTGTCAAACCCTCGTATCCCATATTCTGCAAGGGATATCGAACTCTTTGGATGCCTCATTCTCGGCAAAGAGTGGGGCATCGATTTTTATCTATCAGCTCACTATAACCTCCTTTCCCCCACTGATCTTGCGGGTTTCGTCTGTTCTGAATTTATACATGCCGGTAACATGGGACACATGACCCATAACAATCCATTTGTTTAATTGTAGTTTGTTGGCCCATTCTGAGTAGATGCTTTGTATCTTAAATGGGTTAAGGGGAACTGGAGGAGCAGAATTCCAGTATGAAGACGGTATCAAAGTTTCTGACGCGAATACGTCTGCAGCTCGTTCTGTCTTGTTGTCTGCATCTGCCTCGTCATTAACACTTCGTGTGTCGATGTTAATTCGTGATTTGGCAGGGGTAGTGTGGTTTAGATAGATATGTCCTAATTCGTGCATGACTGTGAATGCGAGATTGTCAATCCGGTCATATCTACAGGTCACCACAATACAAGGGGTCTCAGAATCGCTAAAAAACGAGAAACCGTCGATAGAAGCCTTATCAACCTTTTCCACCCTTCTGAACACTATTCCATATGTATCCAAAAATTTGGTAAGGTCTGATATGAGATTGCCCTTGTTGCTGTGGAGTAGATTTGCAACACCACGGCATACTTCTTTGCGAAAATTATGATCAAAACGATTTTTGGGTCTAATAGTTGAAACAGAGGACTTGGCTATTAATATCCAAGTAGCTATCATTCGTTCATCAAGACCGTTCTTTGCTGATTTTCGGAAATTACCGTCGGCAACAAGATTGAATTCAAATCTGTATTCGGGTGTCAAATTATACACCTTAGTCAGAATTTCTAATTTCTCAACTGCTGTCTTTAGTTTCAATTTAAGTTTTTTAATCAATGTGTCAACGCTGACAAATTGATCAAAACTCTCAAGCAGGACTTTCGCACGTTCTTCCTCTCTCTTTGCCGCCTCATCCTTTTGCGAGACTCCTTCAGTGATATTAAAAGTTGCTTGCATTTCTAGAAGAGACCTGGCGGGAATTGCAAGCCACTTCTCAACCTCCAAGGCAAATTCATCTGATATTCGTCTGCGGCGGTTGAGGATGTCGTTAAGGTGGGAGGGTCGTATGTCTACCAGTTTCGCAAAGTCTTTTTGCGAAATATTCCTATCCCTGAGAACCTCTTTTATAAGGTCGGCCGGATGGGTTGGAGATGTAAGTGGGGTTACGCCCATATTAATATTACTTAAAAAAGAGTACCCAAATATTGGGAACTTTTCGAGCGCAAAGATAATACATTTATTCACCTCTGCCAAATTTTCTTAACAAAAAAATATTGTAGTATGAGTTCCCAGTTTGAATTCAACTCTGAATGTTTACCGCGTTTGTTTATCTCGGTTGAATTTGATTCCTCGGTGTTGTTTTAAAACCTCAGATGTCGCGGATTGTTTATCCACTTTTCATCGCAAATTGCGTAACTTGCCGATTTACCGATTTAATGGAGTAAAGTGTTTTTCCTGGAGGCATACTATTCGTCTTCTTTCATAATATTTGTGTATTTGTTTGTAGGATATTTTTTGTTTGCACGAGAATATTCCTGATTAGTGTTTTATGGTCTCAGATAGCCAAATTTGTTTGTGTTTAAATAGGTATTTAATAGTTAAAACTCTATAAATCAACTATAATATTGCTCTTCAACGAAGACGAGAATTAAGCTGCAATTTGGTAAAATCTACGCCTTAAATAATTAAAATGCAGGCGATTGACAAGTAAAACTATAAACTTGTCAATCGCTTTTTCTGTTCTATTACCGCAAAATAAACCGACCTGTTTCAGGCGATTATTCCGCCGAGAATTTGTTTACATGTCTATCATTGTGAATATTTGCATCATTCCGACCTTAGTGAGTATTGACAAGTAAATATTGGCAGACAAAAGAATCATGGTACACCCAAGCTGATGTCGAGCACATTCTCTCAATGCCACTGTGCTCCATTCGGATTAAGGTAAGCAACATTCACTCAAAGGGCTGTGGGCCGTAATGTATACCTGAATTACGACACAGCCTCTTGGTCTGTGATTCATTGGTGAAGATTTTGCACTTCGGTTTTAAATCTACACTATTCCGATACTCCTCACGTAATCGTACATATCGCTACTCTATTCTGTCAAATGAAAAAATTTATGTACATTTGCGGTATGAATAAGGTATTTACATATGACAAACCATAGCTAATAAAAAATATCCGATCAAAACTTTTACATTGTATTATACCATATACATAATAACTACATAATAAAGATAAACTATGGAGGACTTTTTTACATATGCCGAACAACTTGAGAAACCAGAATGGCAACGCCTGCGGCTAAAGATTATAGAAAGAGACGGGCAGAAATGCCAATTATGCGGAAAAGGCAAAAGCGTCTCGGCTAAGTTTGATAACAAGATAATTAATTTTGGCATTGACTACTCTTTAAAAATTTGCGCTGATCAAATTTCTGATAAGATTCTAACACTGGAAGAATTCAAACAGTGTCTTAATATCAACTGGATAAGGTGCATGCGAAATGGAGATAAAATTATAGCAGTTACTTCTAATAATCCGTGTGGCTTCTTGGTAGTTAAAGACGATAAAAACATTCCTCCTCAACAAGATCTAATGGTAAGATTGATAGGTCTGTCGAATGGAACTTTATCATTCGTAATCACTGACAAACCTGAGATTAAGAGTTTGGATTACGGGTTTTATATATCTCAAACTCCCATCATCCTTAATGTACATCATAAAAATTACATACTTGGACGTAAGGCGTGGGAATATAAAGACTCAGATTTAGTTACATTATGCAATGAGTGTCATTTATCAGTGCATAAGGCTATTGGGGTAAAAGTCTATGCAGATGAAAACGGCTTCATGACAGAAGTAAAACTCACTCCCTGCTTTCGTTGTGGCGGGACGGGTTATTTCCCGGAATATAGGAATGTGCAAAACGGCATCTGTTTTCGGTGTAAGGGCAGACGGTTTGAAGAATACAAGTATGGTTCATGCGATTCCTAAATACATAAATACATCAGATGGTATGAAATATTAACCTAATATGTAAATATGAGCTCATGAATGATAATATCTTTAACAAAAATCAAGATAAAGAAAAACCCGTAAGAATTACTGATCTTAGCGAATCCGAAGCTTTAGACTCTTTGCTGAGCAATGATTTCTATTGCACTACCGAGCTACCGGAATATTTCGATTTTTCGGGCGTATTGAAATATGCGACTGATAGTATAGGCAACAAGTCTCTTGATGAATGTATCAATAGTGATTGTCTGCCGGAGTCTGTGCAAGGTGTTAATCTCGATGTCATAACGAATAAAGATGGGCGATATGCGGTTCGTCCATTGACACTCGCTAATCCTTTTCTCTATTATATGCTCGCCCGCGATATTTGCAAGGAATCAGCATGGACAGCAATTAAAGAATGTTTTAAATTATTCTCCAATGAACATATCACAGCTTGCGCCATTCCGATGGTTAAAGTAGATGATAAACCCGAACCATTCAAGGGAGCGACATCAATACTTAATTGGTGGAATTCGATGGAGCAACGTTCTATTGAGTTGTCATTGAAGTATCGTTATATGTTCATGACGGATATAACGAACTGTTTTGGTCAAATCAATCCCGAGTCTATTGCATGGGCTCTGGCAAGAAAGGATACTCCATATCAGACTGATGACAACTATGCACTCGCATCCAGTATTCAACGCTATCTTAGAGCGATGCAGGAGGGTAAGAATATAGGTATTCCGCAGGGTAGTTCTCTTTTCTCATTGATAGCCGAGATTATTCTTGGATATACTGATATGCTTCTTGCTCAGGAGATAGCTAATGAACAAGAGAATGACAATTTGCCGAAAGAATTGGAATATGAAATCCTGAGGTACGTCGATGATTACCGTATATTCTGCAACGATCGTGATGCATTGGATAAGATTTCATTTATGCTCCAGCATATACTTGAACGGTTCAATTTCCGTATGAACTCGTCTAAAACTCGTACTTCAACGGAATTGATAACTGATTCAATCAAAGCTGATAAGGCGTTTTATATTTTCAATACTCCAATAGAGAGTAAGCAGATCTATAAAGATGAGGACGGACACAAGCGAAAAGAGCGAGGCTACGACTTTGATGGATTTCAAAAACATCTTCTGTTTATCTATGAGTTCTCCGGACGCTTCCCCAACAGCGGACAACTCGTCACTCAACTTGAAGCATTAAGTAAAAGAATAGATGAACAATTATCTACTAAGACCAGAACATACGAGGAAACTACTATTGATTTAGATTCGGGAAAGACAACCAAAGAAAAGAAGACCAAAGAACTAAAAGGACATCTTTGGGAAAATATCTCGGCGATGGTTGCGATTGCAGTAGAGATTGCCGCCAATAATCTTCGTGCCGCCAATAATGCACTGAAGATTGCGAGTCAATTATTGTCAGATATGCGAAAGGAGGATGCGGAGAAGAAGAGTGAGATTATTGACCTCATCTACAGAAAACTTATCCGTATTCCCAATTCTGCCTTCCTACAAGTGTGGGTTCAGAATATAACTCATCCTACAGACGAGTGGTCTGCAGGCGACATCTACGATATGCCGTTGTGTAAAGTAGTAGCCAAGCAGCCAGTAATGCTATGGAATAATAACTGGCTTAATGCGGATATAGCAGCCGCTTTCCCACAGGATAGCATAGTTGACAGAGACGTATTGGCTAAGACGGGGCAAGTTATTACATTCAAGGCCAAACGCCAATACGATGAGATGGAGTATTAGACCTTGCTTTAACAAGAAAAATTTGTTAAATTCACAAAGCATAGTCGTATATACGCTTATTCACAGTTGGTTACATCAAGCAACCTTAACAAGGATAACAAGAAAATGACAGAAAAAGAATTACAAACATATCTACAGAATCGTTTCCCTTGTGAGAACGAAACTTGCGACTGGAAGGAGATGAAGAGTCTTAAGAACTGCTTTAACGGCAAGGAGGGTGACGATATCATATCTTATGTGGCAGCTATATCGAGTATGAACGGAGGTCATCTTGTTATCGGTGTCAAAGATCACAGTCTGGATATAGTTGGTACCGATACATACAATTACGACCGTCAAGCTGCAACAATGAGATTGGTCAGAGAATATTCCAATCTCCCTGCCGAAGGACTTAAAATTGAGGAATTCATCACGACTGATACCGGCAAGAAGGTATGGATAATCAACATACCTAAACACATGCCGCGTCTGCCGGTATATGCTCATAAGAAACTCTGGCAACGCATAGAGGACAGTCTCGTTGAGATGACACAATCCCGTAGGGAAAAGATTCTTACTGAACCATTGGCTATCGACGACTGGTCAGCACAAATAATTCCAGACGCAACCTTAGACGACCTCGACCCAAAGGCGATTGCATTGGCCCGAGAAAAGTACAAAGAACTTTTCAATGGGGCCCGAGATGCCGAGATAGATGGTTGGACAGATGAGGTTTTTCTCAACAAAGCCAAATTGACAAGAAAGTCCGCTATAACTCGTACAACGATTATCCTTCTGGGCAAGTCTGAAAGCGACCACTTTCTTAATCCTTCAATATGCAAGATCCGTTGGTTCTTGCGTGATGATACAGACATCAATAAGGATTTTCGTGTCTTTACAATTCCCATGATTCTTGCCATCGAAGAAATCGGTTCGCTAATCAGAAACACCACTTATACATATACTATTTCTGGGTCTATGTTCCCGGAATCGATGTCCCGATACGATATTTTTACATTACGAGAGCCACTGAATAACGCAATAGCACATCAGGACTACTCCAAAGGTTGCCATATCGATGTGGTGGAATACGAAGATGAGAAACTCTGTTTCAAAAATGCGGGGCAGTTTATTCCAGAGTCCGTGGAGGCAGTAGTGACCAATGACTTTCAAGAATCTCATTACCGAAATCCCGCTCTTGTAGAGGCTATGCGTAATGTAAAAATGGTCGAGACTGAAGGTGGCGGAATCAGAAAACTGTTTGTGCAACAGCGTAAACGATTCTTCCCGATGCCTAATTACGATATACAGGACAGCCACGTAATATGCACTATTGAGGGCAGAGTGCTGGATGAGAATTTTGCAAACATACTTGTCTCCAATACCAATCTCACATTGGCAGATATAATGTTGCTCGATTCAGTACAGAAGGGGAAAACTATCTCCCATGATGCCGTTACATATCTCAGGAAGAAAGGGTATGTCGAGGGCCGATATCCTAATGTATATCTATCGTCTAAGGTAGTTGCTCCTACGCATCATGTTGGACTCAAAGCCACATACATCAAAAACCGAAGCTTTGATGACAACTACTTTAAGAAACTGATAGTAGACTACATCAAGGAATATGGAAAAGCAGAAAGAGCGGACTTGTTCACTTTGATTGGGAAGATGCTTCCTGAGTACATGACCGAGCAGCAACGCTATGATAAACTGACAACGTTATTGTCTGCTCTGAAAAGGAACGGGCAGCTAAAATATGAATCAAGGCATTGGGTACTTGTGAGGTGAGGCTGTTCACAAGAAAAATAGCCATAATTCACAAATAAACTTGCACAACAAGCAGTCTATTAATCGTTTATATGGTGTAGGCTTCACAAAAAACTAACAAGGATTATTCTGATTATAATAGGAATACAAAAGCTGTCGGATGGCATAAAGTACAAAATTGATGGATGGGAACTTATTGGCGAAGAATATGCCGGTGAGGATTTCCGCTTTATTTTCAGAGGTTGTATGGAATTCAAGTTTGATTATGATATAGGAAATTGTTTTACCTATGACTTTTCAATAGCAACGGAGTCGCGTCTAGACATGTTTCACGTGGAGTTCAACTCAAGGCATTTCGAAATCAACTGTCGTGATATCTCTATTGAGGATTGCCATATACTGACTCTGAACTTGGCAAATTTAAATCATGAGGTAACAGTGAATTTCATGAGGATATGAAGTGGCGTTTTATCGTCTTTTATCGCCTAATTCACTTGTCTATTAAAGTTAAAAATAATATAAAATGCTGATATAATATTATTTGAAGTTTCTTCAACGAAGACTAGCATTAAGCTGCAATTAGGTAAAATCTACGCCTTAAATGATTAAAATGCAGGTGATTGGCAAGTATAACAATAAACTTGTCAATCGCTTTTTTCTCTTGGGTAGAGCATAAAATGAGGGGCGCAACCGGATGGATGCGCCCCTCATGTATGGGGTTAAGTGTTGATGTTCGGCAGAGGGTTATTTCACTGCGATTTTCTTTACCGCGTTGCCCTGACGGACGATGTAAAGGCCGGCGGGGAGATTGACAGTGCTCTCGGCTACCTTCACGCCGTTGAGGTTGAAGACTACATAGGGAAGAGTAAAGTTGACAGCAACCTCCTCCATAGCGGGAACAGTTTCTACGCCTGAATCGATGAGGCTTTTGATATCGTAGAAATAACTCCAGGGGGCAGTCTTTTCGTATGCCGACACACTCTCCGCAGGCACATGGAGGGTAGCGGAATCGTAAACGTCCACCGGGAAGAGATCTCGCTTGGCGGCTATCGGCTCAGTTGCATGACAGTATATGACGTTCAAAGTATTGCACCCGTCCCAGACACGTTCCCCAAGACTTGTAAGAGTATTGGGAAGAGTCAAGTCAACGAGATTATTACACATTGCGAAAGCTTCATCAGTAATTTCCGTGACACCCTCGGGTACCGTAAATTCCGGTCCTACGTTCATGGGAACATAGTAGAGCATATCGTTTCTACGGGAATATACGCAACCATTCTCGATCTTAGCATTGTATGCATCATACTTGATAGCAAGAACATCCTCTCCGAAAGGATTGGAAATTGCGTCGGGATAACCGGCCTTCTTAATATTTGTATAATTAAACACCTTATTGCCGAGGTTAGTCACCTTAGTGGGAATAAGGATCTCGTCCAGACCGGAACATTGGTAGAACGCCTGGTCACCTATAGTTTCAAGTGACTCCGGCAATATCACTTCCGTGATATTCGTACAGGTTGCCATACAAGGCCAGGGAAGTGAAGTGACACCTTCGGGTATCTCTAATTTGCCGGAATATTTAGTTGATACCCACGGATATGGGTTCGGATTGGAAGGAGCCGCCCAAATTATTCCCTTTTCGGCATCTACTGTTTCGCCTTCATCGATAGTCCACAATGATGCCCCATCAATGAAAGCGTCAAAAAAATTGGGATTATAGGCTGCAACCTTAATCAGTCTGCTACAGTCGGCGAAAGCCGTGTTGTCAATTTCACATTCTTTCGGAAGCAGCATCACATCAAAAAGATTTGTGCAACTTTTGAATGCCTCTTTTCCGATAGATTCGACCGATTCGGGAATTATAAGCCCATCAATATTGATGCCGCAAAATGTATAGGCATCTATTTTTGTAAGCGATTCAGGGAGTTTTACAGAAGTAATACCATTGGCACCATAGAATGCAAAACGTCTATAGTATTGTTGGTCATATCCACCGATTTCTGTTACTCCGTCCGGTATGACAAGCTCAGTTATTTCCTTGCCATCGATATACAACTTCTTGCTACAGGCGATAACTTGAGACTCACTCACCGTGACTTTATCCTCATAAGTGTAATACCACATATTCAAAATGCTCTCGACACTTGCGAAGTTTACATATTCCAGATCACACCGTCCAAAAGCGCTACCGCCAATGTAAGTGACAGTTTCCGGAATGGAAACGGAGGTCAATTTATTTTTATAAAAACTATAGAAGCCAATTTGTGTAAGAGTGTACTTCTCTCCGTTTTCATCTTCAGGGTGGGAAGGAAGGATCAGGTCTCCGGAAATGTCATGACTGGGTTTTTCACGAAATATATCACCCGAAGCAACCTCGCAAGTTTTACTGTCTTCATCGATCACCTCGTATTTGATGGTCTGGCCCTCATAGTCGTATGTAAAAGTACGACCGGCAAATCCCGGGAGTGCAATAAGCATTCCCAGAATGAAAAGTAGATTTTTTTTCATACTGTTATTTTTTATTGGTTGATTATTTGGTTTATTTCTTCTTGATTTTTTCTGAAAAAGCAGAATGCTTCCTTCATAAGGGTCGCTATCTGCTCCATTGGATTCTCTTTGTCGCTCGGAATCTTTACGAGGTGGTTATACATCGTGCCGATATGATGTCTTTTGCCATCGTAGATTCCATATTTATCGCGGTAGCCCTGAGATGGTTCCGCATCAGAGGTGTGGTCGGCTATAAAGTTTTTGTCAACAAAAGCCATAACCTTGCGAAACTTGTTGCCGAGATTAAACTTTACATCGGGGGCGGATTTAATCCACGACAATCCATGAATCAGAAAGCCGTGAGTCAGTTGGATGAAATAGCGGAAGCGGATGCTGTTGTCATCATTCTGATAGAATGTCAGCTCGCACTCGGTCAGTGCGCTGTTCCAGTAAGATTCATTTCCTCGATGTTCGGAAGGAATAGTTTTGTTATTGACAAAGATGTATTGGAGAGGTGTCCTTTCAAAGTGTTCGACTAAATCATCTTCTACTTCAACACCGCTTAATGAATCTGCCAGACTTTTAATGATGCTATCAACCCCCAGCGACCTATCTTGCTTCCGGCGATCCGCTATGCCATAGCGATGGATGACGTTCTTCCATTGAGAATTATCGATCATTGACTATCCGTGCCGCCGGGCTCCTCTCGTTGGCGGTTAGGTTAGAAAAGAAATGCGTGAGAGCCGTACCGGTTGCTCGTTCCGCTTTCTGAGGCCTTCGCATTGCCCATCGTAGTAGAACGAGCAAACTTGCGGAAGCCTCACGCAGAATATGTGCATATACTCCGACAACTGACGCTCACGCGCCCGCTGCCGGCGGAATATACATATCCACAAGGCATCTACAGTTTGCTACATTCTTGACTACGATTGAAAGTTGCGAAGTTTCAGAAAGCCAAGAAAGAGCGTCGAGTAAACGCTTTCTTAAATGTCTGCCGACCCTCCCGCGTTGCCCAGGACCGGGCTTCCGCAGTGCGGTCTGCATTCGCAAAATTAGAAAAAAATATCGGCGTGGACAATAGCGAATACATAATTAATATTTTGATAAGAAATTTTAGTGAATGGAGCCTCAGAGAAAGAAGCCGGGGGAAGCGCTAAACTATTGATGGCCGCGTAGTGTTTGAGAATTATGAAGGGTCGAACAGTAATTGAGACCTTAAGATCTTAAGATAATGAATTATTTAGAAATAGCAGGAGTAATCGTCGGGTTGCTCTATCTATATCTGGAATATCATGCTAACGTATGGCTATGGATAGTCGGTGTGATTATGCCGGCTATTTATATTTTTGTCTATTATGGGGCAGGATTGTATGCCGATATGTGGATCAGTGTCTATTATATATTGGCATCCGTATATGGATTGATAATGTGGCTGAGGAGGCGTTCTGCATCCGGGCAGCATAAAGAATCGGCGACAGATAAAGACACTTATCAGGGAATTATGTCCATGCCCCGGAAATATTATCTTTGGCTCGGACTGATTATCGCGATTCTGACATTGGGTATCGGATTGTTGTTGGCCCGACTGACTGATTCCACCGTGCCTTGGGCCGACGGGTTCACGACGGCCCTGAGTGTAGTGGCGATGTGGATGTTGGCGAAAAAATATGCCCAGCAGTGGCTGATGTGGATAGTGGCGGATCTTGCGTGCGCCCTCCTTTACCTTTATAAAGATTTATGGTTTACATCCGGATTATACCTGCTGTATACCGTTATAGCATATTTTGGATATAAGAAATGGAGAAAGTTATGTTTACGATAGATGATTTCGAGCCGGAGGGAGTGGTCATTGATGCCGGAGAATTTCCGACGAATCCCAAGGCATTACGATGGTTGGACGGCGTGGCAAAAATAATATGTTGCGACGGCGCGGCGGATGAATTTATTGGCCGGGGTTATATGCCTTGGCGGATAGTAGGAGATTGCGATTCTGTCAGTAGATCAGTGCGGGAGCGTTACGCCGACATTATAAGGCGGAATCCGGATCAGGAGACAAATGATCAGACCAAAGCTGTGGAATACCTGTATGGGAAAGGAATCTTGAAAATAGCGATATTGGGCGCGACGGGGCGGCGCGAGGATCACACAATTGGGAATATCAGTCTGCTGATTGAATATTTGAAGCGCGGCATTGAAGCCCGCATCTATACCGATTATGGTGTCTTTATCCCCATAGAGGGGGATTGTGAGATTCATTGCCGGCCGGGTTCGCAGATCAGTATATTTAACTTTGGGGCCGACGGAATGAAAAGCGAAGGATTAGTCTATCCTATCCGGGATTTTGATTCCTGGTGGCAAGGGACGCTGAACGAATGCAGGTCGGGGAGCTTTCGAATCCGTGCCCGCGGATACTATCTTCTATTTCTGAATTACTGAATTCTATGTAGCAAATCCATAAGTAAATCGCTATGTTTCACGATATCCTGATTCTCCTCCTCGGACTGGTGCTCCTTGTGGCAGGTGCCAACAGTGTGACAGACGGCGCCGTCGCCATTGCAAAAAGATTTAATGTCTCCAACCTTATTATCGGTCTTACGGTGGTGGCCCTCGGGAGCACGCTTCCCGATCTGGTCGTCTGTGTGGAGTCGGCCTTTCAGGGAAAGCCGGCGATGGCTGTCGGCGAAGTGATCGGATCCAACACGTTTGATATTCTGCTTGTTATCGGAGTGATGGGGATTCTGCGCCCCCTGAAGGTGAGTGATGTGATGCGGAATCAGGATCTTCCCCTCCTGCTGATCGCGTCCGTGTCATTGTGGGTAGCCGGAGATACGGTCTTTTTTGATGGCATGAAACATAACGTCATCAACAGGTCGTCAGGGATTATGCTCATAATGGTGTTCATATTCTATATGTGGTTTATGATCCTTTCCGCGAGAAAAGAAAAGTCAGTCCCAACTCCCGACTCTTCTGTCTCCCGAAGCTCGGCAACGCAAACACCCGCACAAGGACACGGCATAGTCTCGGCCCGGCTGTCGGAAGGCACGGAGCGAGAATTGAAATCCCGGTTGGCAGAAATAAAGGGGAAGCAATGGTTCTCATGGCTAATGATATTAGTTGGATTGGGGGCCCTGGTGGTTGGCGGAAATTGGGTTGTGGACGGAGCCGGAGGCTTCGCTCTCAAAATAGGGATGAGTCAGGGGATGGTGGCGCTGACAGTCGTGGCTATAGGGAACGCCTTGCCCGATCTTGTGACCTCCCTGACGGCGGCCATAAAAGGGGCGAGTGGAATTGCATTAGGAAATATCGTCGGCTCCTGCATCATCAATTCCCTGCTTTCAATCGGAATCAGTTCGGTAATTATCCCGTTGGAATCCGGCTCAATTGGATTCGTGGATTTCATAACTTTAGTCGGGGGCTCGGCGTTGGTCTGGCTCGTGCCCTCAGTTTCAAAAAATCATACAATCGGTCGAGTGTTCGGATCGGTCCTCGTGCTTCTATATGCGGCATATATGGTCTTCACTGTGATAAGAGGGTAGGGGCAAGAACCCGGATGAATCCTCCGATGAAAGAAGAATACACCCCGCCGAAGAGAACCATCTACTTGGAGAAGACGTTATTTTTTTAAAATTGAAAATACTATGACACGCAAAGAACTCACTGATATTATAGCCGACAAGATTGCCGACGTGATCAATAATCCTGAAGTCTGGGGCGAAGACCCTCAGATAAGTATAGTGCCGACCACTTTGCTGGTCAATATCGAGCGCCGCGCGGATGCCGACAGCGTGATTGCCTACAACGACTACGCCATTGAAGAGGATGCCGTAGAAGATGGCGACTACTCCGAAGATGCCGCAGATTTCCAGTCGGCTTCCGATCCCGACCTCTACCCGGTCGGCACCCTGATTGACTATGCGGCCAAGAAGCCCGACCGACGGAAGATTGCCCGTCTCGTGGAGAAATATATTCCCGAGAAGGAAGAGAACGTTTATGCTGAATGACGGGCTGATTCAGGTTGAGCCTTAACGCTCCGACACACGCGGAATTTTCCGCAGTCGCGAAATGCGTTCCGATCCGGCTATTGGTAATGGAAACAGAAACATGAAAGAATTGAAAAAGATATATCTCGCAGGAGGATGCTTCTGGGGCACCGAACATCTCTTCTCGCTCGTTGAAGGGGTCAAAAAGACGGAAGTCGGTTATGCCAACAGTATCATTCCCGAGCCTTCATATAAGATGGTCTGCACGGGGCGCACCGGAGCGGCCGAGACGGTTGAGATCGGTTACGACCCGATGGAAGTCGGCCTGACGGACCTGCTGACGCTATATTTCCGGAGCATCGACCCGACAAGTCTCAACCGACAGGGGAACGACCGGGGCACGCAATACCGGACCGGTATCTACTATGTCGATGAGGCGGACCTGCCTGTAATCGAAGCCTTTGTGGCGAGCGTCCAGAGGCGTTACGCCGAGCCGTTGGCCGTCGAGGTCGCTCCTCTGGAGAATTTCTATCCCGCCGAGCTCTATCATCAGGATTATCTGTCGAAGAATCCCGACGGCTATTGCCATATCAATCCCGCGCTCTTTGAAGAAGTGAGGAGTCGGAAGGCTGTCAAATCGGGGAAAGAAGAACTTCGCGGGCGGCTGACTCCCCTCCAATGGGAAGTGACCCAGAACGGCGCCACGGAGCGCCCCTTCGTCAACGAATATGACCATGAATTCCGGAAAGGAATCTATGTCGACATCACCGACGGCACCCCGCTCTTCGTCTCCTCGCGGAAATATGACTCCGGCTGCGGTTGGCCCGCATTCACCCGCCCGATAGAGGAATCGCTTCTGACACGCCACAACGACACATCTTTCGGCCGAGTCCGCACGGAAGTGCGCTCCGCATCGAGCGGGTCGCACTTAGGCCATGTTTTCCCCGACGGTCCGGCAGATCAGGGGGGACTGCGTTACTGCATCAATTCCGCTTCGCTCCGGTTCATCCCCGTCGAAGATATGGAGAGAGAGGGATATGGAGCCTATCTGTCGCTTGTCGAGTGACAGACTCGGAGAAAATCCGTCACGGTGACGAACCTCCGAAACCCCGGAAATGTTATAAAAACGATCGCATCGCCGAGCCGATGCGCATAGAATATCAAAACCTTAAATTTTCAGACGATATGTTGCTAAAAAAAATAGAGGACGCGCTTAACGAACAGATCAATGCCGAGATGTGGTCGGCATATTTATACCTGTCAATGTCGCTACATTTCGAACATGAAGGACGCACGGGAGTTGCCAACTGGTTCCGAGTTCAATTTCAGGAGGAACAGGCACACGCCCTCGCCCTGATGGATTATGTCAACGCACGCGACGGCCGGGTCGTTCTCCAGCCGATAGCCGGAGTTCCCGAAAAATGGGATTCTCTGAAGGACGCCTTCCTTTCGACATTGGAACATGAGCGTAAAGTGACAACCCTTATCAACAACCTTTATGCTATGGCCGAGGATGAGAAGGATTTTGCCACACGCCAGAAACTCAACACGTTCATTGCCGAGCAAGTTGAGGAGGAAGACACCGTGCGCCAGATTCTCGACGACCTCTCGCTCGTCGGCACGGACGGCACCGGTCTCTATCAGATCGACCGCCAGCTTGCGACCCGCACGTTCGTTGCTCCCCAACTCTGATATTAATAAAGGCATAGAAGGCTTAGGAAAAATCGGAGGCCGGCCGGGAATGTATATTTCCGGCCGACCTCCGACTAACGTTTCTGCGGTTCGGTTTTTATGTGTAATTTTGCGGCATGAAAAGCGATAAATTGCAGGGTCATCTCGCCATGCTTGCAGCAAACGTGATGTGGGGGCTGATGTCGCCCGTTGCGAAAATAGTGTTTGCCGCCGGGATTGTTGCTCCGGTGGTGATGGTCGATTTCAGGGTTGCCGGAGCTGCCTGCCTTTTTTGGCTCGCATCGCTCTTCGTCCCGCGCGAGCACGTCGCTCCCCGCGACCTGCTTCGTCTTTTCGGCGCCGGGATGCTCGGAGTGTTGTTCAATCAGGGATGCTTCATATTTGGCGTAAGCCTCACCTCGCCCGGCGAGGCTTCCCTCGTGACAACGACCATGCCGATGTGGGTGATGCTGCTCGCCTGGATATTTCTTCGCGAACCGATCACGGTCAAGAAATGGGGTGGCATCCTTCTTGGCGCCTCCGGCGCGGCTATCCTTATTCTTGGCGGCGGGAATCTCGGGGGAGGAGTCAATCCGGCGCTCGGCGATGTTATCGTGCTTTGCGCCCAACTCAGTTATGCACTCTATCTGACGCTCTATCGCAATTTTATCCGGAAATATAGCCTCGTGACCCTGATGAAATGGATGTTTCTGTCGGCGTCGGTCGTGGCTCTGCCGGCGAGTGCAGGCGCTCTTTTCTCCACCCCCTGGAGCGCTGTCGGCCCGCAGGAATGGGGCGGAATCGGGTATGTCGTGGTCTGCGGCACATTCCTCGCATATATCTGCATCATGATAGGCCAGAAACGACTCCGCCCGACCCTTGTCGGAATGTACAACTATGTCCAGCCAATCGTGGCCACAATCACCGGAATCGTGCTCGGACTTGATTCGTTCACTCCCCTGAAAGGGGTTGCCGTGATCCTTATCTTCTCCGGAGTGTGGCTCGTGACGATAAGTAAAGGAAAGCCCTCCGACGCGGAATGATATCGGAAACACCGGCCCTAAAATCGGAAGGGACACCCTTGCGGCTGCCGGAGAATCACGCTTCGATGCTGCGGAGCTCCCCCGTATAGCTGTCCATCACGAACCCGCGGACGCTAACTCCCTCCGGAGGCATCAGGGGATGACGCGCGATGAGGTCGACGGTTTCCGAGATGGCCGCATCCGTATCCTCAAAACCATGGAGCCATTCCTTGAGGTTTATCCCGCAGTGCATCATCAGGTTAATGTGTTCCTCGCTGACCCCGCGCTCCTTCATCAGATGAAGCATTTCGTCAGCGTCCATTCCCTGGACGCCACAGCCCGTGTGGCCGATCACCATCACCTCGTTGACACCAAGCTCATAGACCGCCACAAGGATTGATCTCATCGTCGAGTCAAACGGATTGGTGATGGTTGCCCCTGCGTTCTTGATGATTTTAACATCGCCGTTCCGCAATCCGAGAGCAGCCGGCAGCAGCTCGATCAGACGCGTATCCATACACGTGACGATCGCAATCTTCTTATCGGGATATTTGCTCGTGGCAAAGCGTTCATATTCACGACCTTCTACGAAGCGTCGGTTGAACTCTACTATTTCAGGTATCATCTGAAGAATACTGTTAGGATATTACAGATTCAAAAATAATAAAAATTCGGGATTGCAGAAAGTGGATTAATAAGTAAATTTGCGACTCAAAGCAAATTTACTTATGGATAAAGCTACATTTCCCGAATGGGTCTATGGAATGGATTGTGCGGTAACGGTGGTCGATAGCGACTGTCGGATAATTTTTATGAACGAGCGTTCGCGACAGACCTTCGCAGCGCGTGGCGGAGGCGACTTGATCGGTCATAACATCCTCGATTACCATAACGAACGTTCGTGCGGGATAATCCGCCGTCTGCTTGCCGAAGGAGGCTCCAATGCCTATACGATTTCCAAAGAGGAAAAGCGCAAGATGATCTATCAGACAGTCTGGCATCATCCCGACGGCACGACGGGAGGACTCGTGGAACTCTCGATGGTCATTCCCGAGGAAATGCCCCATTATGTCCGCAGCTGATCCGGATTAAAGTTAAATGAACAACCCCTTCGAATATGTGCCCGATGAAGCGTGCGCGGAGGCCTTCCGTCAGCTTCTTGCCCGGATCGACGAGCTGAAACGAAGTGACAGGCCCGTCGATCAGTCGCTTTGTCGCGAACTTGATTCGGGAAAAATGCTTGGTGTGCTCGTTGCCGACGGCGAGGCAGGGCGCAGCGTCCTTTATGCCTTCTCCGGTCAGATAGGCGACTTCGGATTCAACCATCCGGATTTCGTCGGCTCTCCTCTCGATTATCTCCATCCCGGCGGTTATTTTCGGCGCAAGGAGAGGGAAATAAGTCGAATGAATGCGGAGATAGCCGAGTATGAGCGAGGGGAGTTGAGCGACGCCCTCACCACGCTTTCGATTGCCCGTGAAAAAGAAGAGTCGTCAATCGGAGCCTGCCGCGAGCAATTCCGTCGATCGAAGATGGAGAGAGAAGAGCGGCGGAAGAGGGGAGAGGTGACCCCCGAAGAAAGAGAGGCAATGATAAGGGCGAGCCAGTTCGAGAAGGCCGAACTCCGCCGACTCAAGAAGCGGATGGCCACCCGGCTCGCCCCTCTGGAGGCGGCCGTTGAGGAAGGACGCCTGCGGATGACAGAGATGAAAGAGCGACGGCGACAAGAATCCAAAGCCTTGCAGGAATGGCTCTTCAGCGAGTTTCGGCTGCTCAACGCGAGGGGAGAATCCAAGAGTCTCCGCGAGATATTCGTGGCGACGCGGGCCGGCGTGCCTCCGTCCGGCGCCGGAGAATGTTGCGCGCCCAAACTTCTTCAGGCCGCTTATATCATGGGATTACGCCCCCTCTCGATGGCTGAGTATTGGTATGGAAAGCCAAAGGACGGAGAGGTGCGTGTCCACGGCGAGCATTATCCTGCATGCCGGGGAAAATGTCTCCCGGTGCTCCGTTGGATGCTCGAAGGTCTTGATGTGCAGCCTCCGCTTAGTCATGCGCTCCCCGAGGATAAGAGTTACGAACTTAAAATAATATATGAAAACGATCGCTTCTGCGTGGTCGACAAGCCAAGCGGAATGTTGTCAGTGGCGGGCAAAGGTTCGGCAGTGTCCGCCGAAGAGTGGCTCAGGAAACATTATGGTCCCGGGCGGGAAGTGAAGGTGGCCCACAGGCTCGACCGCGACACGTCGGGTCTTCTGCTTGCCGCTTTCGGCCCGGAGGCGTTCACAACGCTTCAACGGCTTTTCGCCGGCCGGGAAGTGAGAAAAACGTATGAAGCCCTGCTTGAAGGTGATTACCGTCAAAAGGGGATTCCCGCCAAAGGGAGCGTGCGACTCCCGCTCTCCCCTGATTTGCTCGACCGGCCGCGTCAGCGTGTCGATACGGAGCGAGGGCAGGATGCCGTCACGGAGTATGAATTCCTGAGCTCCGACGGAGTGCGTAGTCATGTGATTTTTCACCCTCTGACCGGCAGGACCCATCAGCTTCGCGTCCATGCCGCCTCGGAATCCGGGCTGGGAATGCCCATCGTCGGAGATCCCCTGTATGGCCGGAATGGAGGGAAGGGGGCGGCTCGCCTGTTCCTCCATGCGCGTAAAATAGAATTCCGGTTTCCCCTCGATGGGCGCGATTATTCTTTCGAAAGTGGCGATAGCCCTATTCAGGCCCATAATTGATTGGAAAAAGTGAACCCGGCTTTGCGGCCGGGCGTTTTGATTTTAACTAATTCCGATAATTATGAAGACTGTCTCCAATGGCCGGGGCACTATCCCCTTGATTTCACTTATCGCGCTGCTGTCAGTGTCGCTCGTTGTCAACCTTCCCGGTCTGGCGGTCTCCCCGCTGCTCGGCAAGATTGCCGATCTGTTCCCCAAGTCTTCGCAACTTGAGGTGCAACTGCTGACTCTCCTTCCCAACCTCGTGATTATCCCGATGATTCTTGTGGCGGGAAAAATAACGAGTTTCCGAAATCAGACCGTGGTATTGGCCATCGGGCTTGCAATATTCCTTGCATCCGGCATAGCCTACTGTTTCGCCGACTCGATGCCAATGCTTATCGGATTGGGGGCGGTGCTCGGAGTCGGCTGCGGACTGGTCGTGCCGATTGCCGCCGGACTCCTCTCCGAATGGTTCTATGGCGAACAGAAAGAGAAAGTGCTCGGATTCAAATCGGGCACATCGAACGGTATCGTGATTCTGGCCACAATCTTCGTAGGCTGGGCGGCCGGCGAAAGCTGGCATATCGCCTTCCTCGTCTATCTTGTGCCGATTATCCCGCTCCTGCTCCTGCCGTTCATGACCAATAGCTTTATATCCAAGCATCTGACCGATTCCTCGGCGCCTGCCTCCTCAGTCAAACCGGCTTCCACACTCCCGGCCGAGGAGCCGCACGACAAGTTTCCCCATCCTCTGGCCACACTTTGCGGAGTCATCGCGCTATATGTCGGCCTGACAGCCACCTCGATGGTGTTCACCTACTATCTCCCCTTCACAATGAAGGATTACGGCCTGTCGACATCCGCCGTCGGCGTGGCCACGGCCATGTTCTATGTCACAGCCATGATCGGAGGTTTCGGACTGACTCCCTATCTCAAACTGATAGGAAGCAAGGCTCTCTATGGATGCATTATCATTATGATTGTCGGTCTGCTGTTGCTCGGATTTTTCCATACGATTGCCACATACGTGGCAGGCGTCCTGCTTATCGGACTCGGCTACGGCTTCTTCCAACCGATCATCTACACAAAGACCACTCGCATAGCCCCCGACAAAGAGGCCTCAACCCGCTATTTTTCCTATACCCTGGCCGGAAATTACGTCGCATTGGCTTGCGTGCCCGTGATTGTGGAATTTTTCCAGTGGCTTTTCAAAAATCATACGGCCGATTTCCCTTATTTCCTCAATGCCGGCATACTGGGAGTCATTTTCCTGATTGGAATCTGGAAGCATCGCTCCTTCGTGTGGACCACCGGCATCCCGCGTAAAACTGCCGACTCCACCGCTAAAGATCGGTGATCTCCATCTCCTCCCGCCAACCGATTTTGAATTGATATAAATTCGGAGTACCTTTGCAGGAAGAAACGCAATATGCCTGCGGGCATGAATAATATTTGATGAATAAAACAGAACTGATAAAAATGGCCCTGCGTCTCCGCGTGGCCGAACCCTGGTTGATTCTTGATGACACGATGGTCTTTGGAGTAAAGCTCCCGGACGAAGAGATTGCCTACTGTTGCGTGATGGGCAATAATGGTGAACATTATGGACTTGCAGTGTATGTCGGCACACTCGGACTTACACATTTCATTAATCAGCTCCGGGGATCCGCTCTCGGATATGTAAGCCCACTGGCGATACGCTCCATCAATTGTGATTTTGAAAAAGCCTCCGACACGAATCTGTCGAAGACGGAAAAAGAGGAAGTGAGGCGCATAGCGAAAGAAAGCGGAATCGGTCTGAAGCGCAGTCAAGGTTATCCGGAGTTTATATCCTACGACGGAGGCCGGGTGATGGAGGAACTTGACGAAAGAAGCTCCGATCAGCTCTATGCCGCAATGAGGGCCACGGTCACACTGAGCGACATGATCAGGAAGATGACTGAATTTGAACTTAAGCTGCGTGGCTTCGACCGCGGCGACACATATCCCTATCCCTGGGGAGGAAAGCTGATTCCCCTGTTGACTCCCCGCTCCGACGGAGGATATGACTGGACAACGATGCGGACTCCGGCGGCCCTTGACCCCTCCGAGATGGCAATTCCCCTTTCGGAGGCTGCCCGCAAGGAGCTCGACCCGCTTCCGAGGCTTGGCGTTTATGAATGTCGGGCCGTTTCGCTTCCTGCGCCGCTGAAAATCGAGGGGGGTGTCTTGTATCCCCCGATGTTAATGGTGATCGAGCGCCTCTCCGGAATGATCATGCCCATAAAGTTCACGGACAACGGCGGGGATAAAGGCCTTGCAGATCTCCTTGACAATTACGTCGAGGCCCTTCGCGAACGAGGGAGTCTTCCGGCGCAGATTGTCGTAGACGACCCTCTGACCGAAAGAGTCTTTGCCGACTTATGCCGTCAGTTGGGGATCAGACTTGAGAAAGTCGACGAGCTGCCGAATCTCGACGATGCGTTTGATTTTATGGTAAGGGAATTTATGTCTCATTAAAAAAGATTGAAAACGGCGCGCAATTATTTGCGCGTCCCGGTTAAAAGTATTAACTTTGCACACGGAAAAGACTCATGCAAAGAAAGAATTCTTAAATCGCATGGGGTTGACCGGGTAAGGTCTGGTAGCTCAGCTGGATAGAGCAACAGCCTTCTAAGCTGTGGGTCCTGGGTTCGAATCCCAGCCGGATCACACAAAGCCATCCGGCAAAACGGAGCAAAACACTGCAACTGGTTCAGTTGCAGTGTTTCTTCTTTCTGTCCGAATGGCATCTGAGTGCATTCTGTGTGGCTCCGCCGTTTGTAAATTCGGTTATCCCATAGATATAGGCTATGCATTTTCAGGAATTGAGCAATGCGAATAGCTTGTGGAGGTTGGAGTATGATTCGCCTTCTTCGCCGATGGCGGTTGCGTTTTTTATGGCTGTTGTCAGTTTGTTATCCGCCAAGAGAGTTGCAACCCAGTTTTCTTTTGAAAGATATGATTGTTGCTTACTGAAAGTGGGCAAATAACGATGTAGGGCGGCTATTACATCATCAGACGTGGCGAAGTAGCGGTTTGTGTTGAAGTAATGGAGTAAAAACCAGAACTCGATAGATGGCATGCTTTCGCAGATGATTATTGAGGGGTTATTAGCATAACACTGGCGCATAGCATCAAATTTGGCTTTATCGGCTTGGTGTATGCGCGTTACGTCCACATCAAATACACATACGGCAATACCGTCAT
>CAMWRW010000039.1 GCA_947176755.1 uncultured Porphyromonadaceae bacterium | reverse complement strand
CCGCGCCTGAGCGCGGAGAGGCTTTTTAAGGTATCTATAATTTTAATTTACAGATGCTTTTTATAAATATAAATTAATTGGATCAATTAAGCGACGCGCCCTGAAGGGGGGTCATGTGGTAGCCGAGCGCATTGAGTTCCATAGCCATTCCGGCAAGATAGAGCTGATGCAGGCAGGCCACATAGCATCCGAGTGCGGTCTGCGTGCCGGGTTCGATGTGCTCGTGAGAAAGCAGGCCATAGACACGTGAAGCACATTCCGCCACGAGGTCCGTGATCTTTTCGGCTGCTTCATCTTTATATCCCAGCACTTCTTCGACCACGGCTTCATCCATATTATCGTATCCCCGGAGGTCGCGAAGCGACTCGTAATAATCGGTGCGCGAGGCATTTGCTTCCCAATCCTTGTCCCACCAGAACGCCATGGCCATTCCGACAAACATCATCCATCCGAGTGAAACCACGGGATATTGTTGAAACTCCCGAACGCCATCGGGCATATAGGAGCGGGCAATCATGCTCCATTTCTCCTCCACGTCGGGACACTCCGGGATACGGGCGTCAATCGCTCCCTTACGCTTCAGGAAATCAAGGAGATCGGTCTTGACCTTCTCCTCGAATTTTGCAACATATTCTTTGCTTTCTGCTTCAGTCATAGTTTTTTGATAATTAAACCGAGTGTCACTCCACAGCCTTGAGAAGGCTTTCAACAGCCTTTTCCAGTTCGGCGACAGCGCGTTCAGTATCGACATCTTTCACTTCTACGGCGTCGAGCACGTCGTTCTGCACGAAATTGCGAAGTTCACGTTCAACATTATCCGCGGGCATTGTCGTGCTAATCACGGGTTGGATCGTCGTGCGGCTGAAATCATAATCATCGAGCCATGTCAAGACAGCCTGAGGAACACAATCCCACCAGTTAGGGACAATCAGCAAGATTCCGCCGATATCCTTCATTCCGCTATATTTTCCGACTATTGCGGGACGCGCGTTGTTTTCCTTCTCCAACTTTGTAACGGCAAGAAACTGCTCCTGATCTTCGGGGTATGTTTCAACGGGTTCGATAGCAAAAGTGTCAAATTCCACACCCTTCTGTTTTAGAATATTTTCGGCAGTGGCGGCGAGTATCGCGCAGTTAGACGTTGATTCATGTCCCTTACGCGTGAAATAAGCCAAAAGAATTTTATTGTTTTTCATAATAATTGCGATTAATAATTTATTTATATATTCAACGCCCCGGAGAAGAAGAAGGTTGTCTTCGGAAGTCACAAGAATTGTTAACGGCTTACAATAATGAGGGCGGCATTCAAAGAATGTCGCCCTCACGAGAGTGTAGAAAATGTCGGAATTTATCAGCTCTTGCACTTAGCGGCGATAAATTCGCGGTTCATGCGGGAGATATTGACAAGTTTAATGTTCTTGGGACATTCAGCGGAGCAAGCGCCGGTGTTGGTACAGTTTCCGAAACCGAGTTCATCCATCTTGGCGACCATGGCGAGAGCGCGACGGTCGCGTTCAACCTGACCCTGAGGCAGGCGGCTGAGCTGACAGATTTTAGCGGAAACGAAGAGCATAGCGGAACCGTTTTTACAAGCAGCCACGCACGCACCGCAACCGATACAGCTTGCCGAGTCCATAGCCTCGTCAGCCTGAATCTTGGAGATGGGGAGGTTGTTGGCATCCTGAGCGCCGCCGCAGTTGAACGACACATAACCGCCGGCCTGCTGAATCTTGTCGAATGCGTTACGGTCTACCATCAGGTCCTTGATAACGGGGAAAGCAGCCGAACGCCAGGGTTCGACAGTGATAGTCTCGCCGTTGGCAAAGCGACGCATGTAGAGCTGACAGGTAGTTGCTCCGGTAGCAGGACCGTGAGGATGACCATTGATATAGAGCGAGCACATACCGCAGATTCCCTCGCGGCAGTCATGGTCGAACACGATGGGCTCCTCGCCCTTTTCCACAAGCGTCTCGTTGAGAATGTCGAGTGTCTCGAGGAAAGAAGTGTCGGGCGTGGTCTCGACATCGGAATAAGTCACGAAACCGCCCTGTGCCTTAGGTCCGGCCTGACGCCACACCTTAAGGTTGACTTTCATTATATTATCTTCCATTATGATATCTGTTAGTTTGGTTTGGCAATCCTCCCGTCGGGGAGGCGTGCCGGTGTGACTTACGATTTGTAGTTACGCGTCTGAACCTTGATAGCCTCGTAGTGGAGGGGTTCCTTGATAAGCTCGGGAGCCTTCGTGTCGGAACCTTCATATTTCCAGCAGCTTACGTAGAAGTAGTTTTCGTCGTCGCGTTTAGCTTCGCCCTCGGCCGTCTGATACTCGGTGCGGAAGTGACCGCCACAGCTTTCGTTACGGTTAAGCGCGTCGTAAGCCACGAGTTCGCCCATCGTGATGAAGTCGTTGAGACGGAAAGCCTTGTCGAGTTCGACATTCATGCCGTCGCCGGCTTTGCCGGGTACGAAAAGGTCTTTGTTGAAAGTCTCGCGAAGGTCGCGCAACTTGGTGAGCGCGAGTTCGAGGCCCTCCTTGTCGCGAGCCATTCCGACATATTCCCACATGATGTGACCGAGTTCCTTGTGGATCGAGTCAACGGAGCGTGTTCCGTGGATATTCATCAGGCGTTCCTCTTCCGCAACACATTTAGCCTCGGCGGCATCAAACTCGGGAGTATCCGTGCGGAAGTGAGGCACGGTGATCTGGTCGCTGAGGTAGTTCTGGATTGTGTAGGGAAGCACGAAGTAACCATCGGCAAGACCCTGCATCAGAGCGGAAGCGCCAAGACGGTTCGCACCGTGGTCGGAGAAGTTACATTCGCCGATAGCGAACAGACCCTTCACGGAAGTCTGGAGTTCATAGTCGACCCAGATACCGCCCATCGTATAGTGGATGGCGGGGAAGATCATCATCGGGTTGTAATAGTTCACACCATCTTTCTGATTTGCGAGTTCGCCGGGGTTAACGTCGGTAATCTCCTCGTACATATCGAAGAGGTTGCCGTAACGCTGGCGGACAACGTCGATACCGAGACGGTTGATGGCCTCAGAGAAGTCAAGGAAAACGGCGAGGCCGGTGTTGTTGACACCGAAACCGGCGTCGCAACGCTCCTTGGCCGCACGCGAAGCAACGTCGCGGGGCACGAGGTTACCGAATGCCGGATAGCGGCGTTCCAGATAATAGTCGCGGTCCTCTTCAGGAATATCGCTTCCCTTGATCTGGCCGGACTGGAGCTTCTTGGCATCCTCGATGTTTTTGGGAACCCAGATGCGGCCGTCGTTACGGAGCGACTCCGACATAAGGGTCAGCTTAGACTGCTTGTCGCCGTGAACGGGGATACATGTGGGGTGGATCTGCACGTAAGCGGGGTTTGCGAAGAGAGCGCCCTGACGATAGCAGGCCATGGCAGCCGAACAGTTGCAACCCATTGCATTCGTGGAAAGGAAGTAAGCGTTACCGTAACCGCCCGTAGCGATAACCACAGCGTGAGCGGCGAAACGTTCGAACTTACCGGTGACGAGGTTTTTGGCAATGATACCGCGAGCGCGTTCCACACCGTCCTTGTCTTTGATCATCACGAGCTCGTGCATCTCATAGCGGTTGTAGCTTTTCACCTTGCCGCTCTGGATCTGGCGGTTGAGCGAGGAGTAAGCGCCGAGGAGGAGCTGCTGGCCGGTCTGACCTTTAGCGTAGAATGTACGGCTCACCTGCGCACCACCGAAAGAACGGTTTGCGAGCAGACCGCCATATTCGCGTGCGAAAGGCACACCCTGCGCCACACACTGGTCGATGATATTGTTGGAGACTTCAGCCAGACGGTAAACGTTGGCCTCGCGGGCGCGGTAGTCGCCACCCTTTACGGTGTCGTAGAAAAGACGGTAAACGGAGTCGCCGTCGTTCTGATAGTTTTTAGCTGCGTTGATACCACCCTGAGCTGCGATCGAGTGAGCGCGGCGGGGGCTGTCCTGAATGCAGAAGTTAAGGACATTGAAACCGAGTTCGGCAAGCGTGGAGGCAGCCGACGCTCCGGCAAGACCGGTGCCGACAACGATGATGTCGAGACGACGCTTGTTGGCCGGGTTCACCAGTTTCTGATGAGCTTTGTAATTGGTCCATTTCTCAGCGACAGGACCCTCCGGGATTTTGGAATCAGCCGGATTCATTACTTTTACGTTTTCCTTTATATTTTCCATTTCGCTTATCATTGGGGGGTGTTGCCGGCGCCCGGCATGTTATTGGTCTCGGGTTGATTGTCGGCACTTTCGAGATAGTCGAAGAGCGACACGACATTCTGGAGGGCGGCGTGGCGGGCAGAGAGCTCCTCAAGCTGGGCTGCCATTTCAGGATTGCCGGCCACATACTTCTGACCTTCCTCCGTGCTGTACTGCTCAAGCTGAGCACCCATGTTGGCTGTGATCTGACGGATACCCATCGACACCTGTCCGTAGGGAGACACCTCGATCTGCTGCGTGAGCTGGGGTGCATCCGGACCGAAATCTTTCTCAATCATCGGGATGATCATCTCCTTGTACTGTTCGCGGAGCACTTCGTTGGTGAGATAATATTTCTGGTGAGCCTTAACAGTGAAGACGATGCCTTCAGCGAAGAAAAGAGCCACAACGACAGTCACCCATACGCAACCGATCTTGCGCAGACGGGGAAGCCAGTTGTTGTTGTCCCAACCTATGGAATGGAACATCGACCAGAAACCATGATTCATGTGGAACCAGAGAGCCACGAAACCGATGCCATAGACGATGAGAGTCCAGGGGGTCTCGAATGCCTTCTGAAGGAAGAGGGTTCCGGCTGCGGGAGGCAGCGTTTCAACAGAGCCACGGATTTCCTGAAGCTGCATCTTTGCCCAGAACTGGATGAGGTGGACAACGAGGAATGCGAGAATCACGATACCGAGAACGAGCATGTTTTTCGACGACCATTCCACCGAAGCGGGGCGACGATTGATAGCATAACGTTCCGAGCCGCGGGCCGCACGGTTCTGCACGGTCAGCCATACGGCGTAAACGATGTGGATTACGACAAACGCCGCGAGCACAACTGACGCAATCAGGGCATACCAGTTGGCACCCAGAAATTCGCACACCGTATTATAGGCGGCGGGCCAGCAGATCGCTACGGCGTTCATCAGACAGTGAAAGGTGACGAACAGGACGAGGAAGGCTCCCGAAAGGGCCATCACGAACTTACGTCCTACAGATGAACTTGTTAACCACATAGGAGTTGTTTGATTTGTTATTATTAGTTGTTTAGCTTTCTTACGTTTTCATGGTCGCGCCCGTGGGAGACGCTAATTCCCCTTTCCCCATCGGGGGTCTGGGATTGTGCAAATTTAATAACTTTGCGCCAATTCGTGAAATTTTTCCGATTTTTTCGTTGACTTTGGCGGCCAACCGGGTTTTCCTGTCGCTCGGGAAGTGAGTCAGGTCCCTTACGCCGTCTCCTTGCATAACTCAGGAATCACACTCCTCTATATATACGCCAACCACTTTCCCCCCGAACAACCGGATTTGGAGCTTCGTCCCTATCGGTAGATCCTCACTGAGGCCAAACACGGAGGGTTCAAACCAATAATGAGCGCCGGATTCATCCGTGACACGCCAGGCTACTGGCTTTTTTCGCTTGCGCCCGTATCGGTCGATTTTGTCGGCCGCGGCTTTATGATAGGTTTTGGCAACGGCCAGCAGCGGGAGTGAGGCCACGAGGTAATCATCAGCCAGAGACTCCGTCCGCCGATAGGCCGGAGTCGGATCGACCGGCAAAGTGTCAGCCGGAATGCGCCGCCTCACCTCGGCATATTTTGCGGGCAGATTCCATCCGTTACGTTCATAATTATTCTTTACCTGCATTAATTCCCAGGCCGCCTGCTGACAGGCCGCGCCGTCGGCGAGAGTTTCCGCCATTTTCAATCTCACACGCCCCTTGAAGTCTTCCGGGCCCGGAATCGACAAGGCCTTGTAGAGAAGGGCAACGCGCAGTTTCAGATGTTGCCTCTCTTCGAGGAGCGACGCGAGACGCGACCATAGATAGGGCTTCGTCGGACAACAAAGAAGAGCCTTGCGGAGGAACTCCCGGGCTTCCTCCCGATTGCCGGCCAATTCGCAAAGGCGCCCCATCTGGGCATATTGATTCGCGCCGGGGGGATTGACCTCGAGAATCCTGCGCGCAATCGCCATGAACGGTGCCGGAGCAGGCCGGTTCTCAGCTGCAAGTTCATTTATGTATGCCGTGGCGAGCTTTTCCACCGTAGAGGGGAGGAATTTCCCATCATTCTCTTTCCGCCGCCAGTCGCCGGGCCGGAGATTGGCGAAATCCCACAACTCCATGAATCTCACAATCGAGAACCGAGGCGTGTCCTTCTGCCGGAAGTCGGGAACTTCGCGGGAAACAGCCGCCGCGTCGATATGGAGGCGAATTGCCTCGGTCAGTATCATGGAATGCTGTTTGTGCGGGCGCTTGACATTGAGCGAAAAATAGCGGGCAAGGAGGCGTTTGCGTCCTAATATATCCTTTGCCGGCGACTGATGGAGAGCATAATAGATAATCCATGCAAAGGCATAATGACTGCTCACGGGGAGAGAGTCGTTGTCGTGAAGCGGAGCCACAGATGCAAAAACCTCAAGAGCTTTCCCGGCCTTGGCCCTGTCGACGCCATCGGATACCAATTTTATAATTTCTGAGTTGTCCATGATGTAACAAATTTAGGTTAGCGGGCGTGATATTCCGGCAAATCCTTTCGTCAGCCAAAGTTAATTCATATATGGCACAAAAATAATCATATAGTACAAATATTTTTAAAGGCTCCGTTTCAGGAGAAATCGGAGCCTCTAAAGGGAAGTGATCAAGGGATGAAAAATTTATGAGTTTTTTCCGCACTCTTCCATAAGTAAATACCGGAAGTCAAAATATTCCATTTTCCGTACTCGACATTGGTCATAATAAGCCGCCCCTGCAGATTATAGATTGTTCCGTAATTCGAACCGGATTGGGGTTCCGATTCTATAATACCGGAATCTCCACTTGTTTGCGATTTCGGGAATATGGGTAAGGAGGGAAACCAGTAGTTCATTATCATTTCATAATCACGAATTTTTTCGCCGTCCGGGGAGTAACGCCGTGTGATGTATGTCGGAGTACCGAACTCGTGATATAATGCCATATACAGTTCATCACTGACGGGATCGACCCCCATCGCGCATCCGTAGAGTTTCCAATTGGCCCCTTCTTCCTCCAAATCAATGAATAAAGACTGAATACGCGTGTCGCAATCGAATTTATAGATTTTGGTTCCTGTGAACCATTGATTAGGTCCTCCTTTCCAATAAAGACAATTTTGGACGGATGAGGCCACGAAAGCATCCGGCGTCCAGGCATACCATGAATTTGCCGGAGGATACATCCCATCCGTTATGTCAATGACTTCATAGTCGAGGGTGGCAGGATCGACACGCACAATATGATTGGATGCCGCTCCATTTCCCTGACGGTTGCGTGCGACGGAGAGCCAAAGGAAACCATCTTTTGATTTCACCACCGATCCAATGCCGGCCCCATCGCTTACTATATCCATAGATATTGTCTCGACTACTTTATCTGTCTCCGGGTCTACCACAAGAAGGCCGTATTGCTGGTGGGCGACAAAAATTTTCCCTGCTGCCGCAACCATCATTCCTGACTGTCCGCTATATAAGGAACCGGTTGGGTCAGTTACAGGCTTATCATTGTTGCCCCCGGCGCTCGGGTTAGCCGTTCCTTCCACCTGGCCTTTTATCGTATAGTCGCATAAATCAAATATCCAGACGCCGTTGCTCGTGGAGACATACCCTTTATTCTCATCAACTCCTACGAATCCACGGCCGTCGCATTGAGCTCCGGAGGGATCGATCAGACTCTGTTGGTGAAGAATTTTCATTGTCTTAGCATCTGCCACAGTGATTCTTCCGCCTACAATGGAGGCACCCGGATCCTTATCCTGCTTTGCGATAAGATACAACCGATCATTCCATAATGCGCCGTATTGATTCGTGCATCCCAATTCCATCCCCGGATTTTCCGACTGTATTATTCGATATTTCCAAAAGTCTCCGTCCGGATCATCCGGCTGCAGATAGTTGAGCGTGGAGTTTTGGTGGCCATACCAATCTTCATTCACCCAAAGGATTCCTTCAGTATAGTCCGTTTCCGCTTTAGCGAGAAGGGGGATAAGTAAAAGGAAGGATAGATAAAACTTCTTCATTTTTTAATCAGGATTTTCAGATTTATATTTTTCCTCACTTGTCAATAATATTGAGGGAAGTGGAGAAGAGAGGCAGGCATATCAAGCCAATTCGATACGTTTGATATGCCTGCCCGGTCAATAGATTATCAATTTGTGATTAACTAAACGAGAGTTCTCGGAGCATTGCTTACTTTATGACGCATTTAAGCGTACGTCCGGAGCTGATGTCGACAATTATGTAAGTATTCTCAGGAAGAGGAAGCGTGACTGTGTAGTCATCCTCGGTCACATCAAATTCGGCAGCAAGGATTCCCCCTGTCGTGTAGACACGCATTGTGTGGCCATTAAAGCCCTGAGCATGGAAACGGCGCCCGGTGATAGAAATCTTTCCACCCTCGGCAAAGCCGTTTTCCACGCCGGTCTCTATGTCTTTCACGCGGACCGGAATTGAAAGATAGGAGGGAACACCATTGGACTCGGCCCTTACCACAATCTCATCATTGCCGACGGAAAGCGGCACAATGGTAAGTGTGTTACCATCCAGAGACGTCTGAACAGCTTTTTCCTTTTCTATCGGACTTTCAGATTCTTCGCCGAAATCATCCAAGCGCTCGGGATCAGGCAGATCAAACAACGAAAGTTTAATCGCCTTGTCCATGTTATCGCGGTCCGTAACATTTATTTCAACCGATTTACCATCTTTATCAGCAACGATATCAAGTTCAATCTCATCGATATCCTCAAACTCCGGGGCATATTTATCGGGGAAAACCGGGAGCGCAGGGAACCAATAATAGTCCTTGAGGCGTATTGTCCTTGAAATCGTGCCCGAGGCGCAATCCACGAAGTGAAGCCATGTGTTGCGGTAATTGGAAGAAGCTCCATGAGTGGCGGCGATGAGAAGTTCGTTGCTACGCGAATCGTATCTAACAGCTGCATAGGGCGCCTGCATGGTCTTTTCATCTTTTCCGGCAAGGTCGGTCGGGAAAACATACACAGGCTTCAGGCTTGCGAGATCGGATTTCGTATCCCATCGATAATACCCGGAATTGCCGGAAACAATGCTCGCTTCAACACCTGAACCAAACCAAATTGCCACCTCCTCCTGGTCGGCAAAGAAATTAGTGGGACGCCATGCTCCCCAGCCGCATACAATGCTGAGATGGGAGGGCATCTCCACGGTCCTTACAAGAGAGAGATCTTCCGGATCGTAGCAATAGAGGGTTGTTGCTTTTCCGTTAGCGGAAGAAGTGGCGGCAATCCAGACCATACCATCCGCGGTCACGGTGATACCTTGCGGATGAGCCGTAACAGTGCCGTCCTCCTCTCGTCCGAGAGTTGCCACGACTTCATCGGAATCAGTGTCGATCACATACGTGCCGTAAGCCTGCTTTATTGCGAACACATATTTTCCGGCACACACCATGTCGCCGAGCTGGTTTGCGTATTTGCTACCGGACTCAATGCCATCGACCTTGCCGGTAATAGCCAATGTTTCAGGATTGAACACTGCAATTCCGGCCGTGGTGCCGATATACACTTTTTCTGAATTTACGCCCACACATGCGCGTCCGTCGCCATCATCCAGAATGTCATCGATACCGACGAGTTTCTTGAGAGTCTTTGCATCGGCAACGACCAGCCGACCTCCACCCTTGCGCGTATCGCCGCCGTCGGTGGCCTGCTTCGACATCACATAAAGTTTCCCGCCGAAAATCATGGCATACTGCGACGTACATCCGAATGATTCGTATGCATTCTGGGATTCGTATGCTCGATATCTGACCGTGCCATCTTTCTCTATATAATTTATCGAACCGTTGGTGTGACCGAACCAATCTTCATTCAGCCAGAAAGTACCATCCTGCCAGGAGTCTTTAGCGGGGGATCGGTCAGGCTCAGCAACAGTAAAATGATATGTCGTGCTTGCCCCCGAACCATCCTGAGACTTAAATGTCACATCAACCTTACCCGGCTTATGAGTAACAAACTCAAAATACTTGCGTGTAGGATTGAATGCAGTCACACTGTAAGTCGTTGCAATCGTAGGATCGGAAATCTCTATATCGTAACTCTGAATATCTGCATCCGCCGGTTCGACTGTCGGGCAAAGAGGATATATATCCATATAGGAGATAGTTATATTCTCGTCTCCATCCCCCAGGATGAATCTGTCAACAGCTTTAGCGAGCACAGCATGGATCACCATTTCAGCATACACGTCAGGATTTTCCGTCATATAGGCGCGGATCACCGCATCCCCTTCTGTCCGTTTCACCGTGATCGCACCTGTCCTTTTATTTACGGAAGCCACGTCCGTGTTTGAGGAACTGAAGTTAAGATCTTCCATAGTGTAATTTTCATCTAAGAAGATGATTTCCGGCGTGATCTTTTCATCAAAATGAGCATTGTAGTCAGTCTCGGCAAAGGCAAAATATTGCGTAGCCTGAACATCAACGTCGACAGCCTCCGTCACATACGTGTTTTCCTGATTTGTAGCACTAAGAGTGGCTGACACTGCGTTTTTGGGGTTGAAATCTTCAATTACGGCTTCAAACGTGCCATCGGCAGCCGGAGTTACCTCCACAGTCAGCGGATCCATTCCTTCGGTTGTCAGGGTGACCGTAGTGGCAAATCCTTTGAGTGCGATAGTGTCGTTAACTGCCGCGAACCTCGCGGGCAGCTCCATATCATAGCCGATATGAAAAGCTCCCGTCAGGACTCCATCGGCATATTTCACATCATTAAGAGAGAGGCCTGTGACTTCAGGAGCGTTGACAGTATATGTAGACCATCCGCTGCCGGCTTTATAAGCATCCGCACACCCGGTCGGAACCACGATGTTGAAACTCGTGGAATAATCTTTCAGGAAAGTCCACTTGTTCACTGTAACCGGGGTCGTCGCACAAAGATAGAACGTGACGGAATCATTATTCTCACATAGATAATTCTGTGCGAGCTTAGTCACAGAAGCAGGAATGATGAGTTCGGTCAGACCTGTATTGGCAAAAATATCGCGTCCTTCAAAGGAAGTGAAATTCTCGGGTAAAATCATTTCCTTAATTGCCGTGCATTTCTGGAAAGCATATTGTCCGATAGACTTGATATTTTCACCCAACCGGATTCGGCCCGGTTCGTAACCGATCGTATCTTTGGCGCAGGCAATCGTATGAAGTCGGCCACAATTCTGGAAAGCATTGCTTGGAATAGCCGTTATCAGATCGCTAATGGTCACTTTCTCAAGCGAAGTGCATCCGCTGAATATCGACATCGGAAGCACTGTTATCTTTTCCGGAAGTGTAATGGTCGCGATTGATGAACAATTCTGCAGAGCGCCGGAGCCAAGGGAGGCCAGAGAGTCGGGAAGAATTATTTCCTCAAGGGATGAACAACCGTTGAATGCACTTGTCTCAATAGCCGTCACGCTCTTGGGAATAGATATTGAAGCCAGCGAGGAACAGTTGGAGAAAATGCTTGAAGGGAGAGTCTGAAGATTCTCCGGCAATTTAACGGAAACGAGCTGCTTGCAATTCTGGAAGCAATTGGAGCCTAACTTCTCGATATTATCGCCCAACTCGACTGATGTCAATGAGCTTCCGTAGAAACAATAATTAGGGATCTCCCGGATTGAGGCAGGCACGTTGACGGAATTGATACCGGTCGATTGGAAACAACGGTCGCCAAGAGCGACAAGACCGTCCGGAAGCTCTACTTTCTCTAATTTAGAGCAGTAAGTAAAAGCATAGGTCGCTATCTCCTTAAGAGAAGAAGGCAATTTCACTTCCGAAAGTTCCGTGCAATTATAGAATGCATACGCCGGGACGGCTAAAATACCCTCCGGCAATGAGAGAGATGTCATTTGGGACGCTCCATAAAATGCCTTTTCATTTATTTCCTTTACGGAAAAAGACTTGCCCTGATAAGTGACCGTGAGAGGCACGTTCACTTCTCCCACATATCCCTCTTTATTGGCTGCAGTTATTGAAGAATTATCAGTTTTGTCATCAGCCGTTTTAAAATATGTCACCATGACTGAGGGGACTTCACTTTCAATATCGGTCACTATATATGACACACCATCCGTCACAAACATATCCCCCGCCTTCACATCGAGAGCATATTCCTCAAACTTGACAAATTCCTTCCAACCTGTCGCGGAAGCATAGAGGGATGTATAACCCATAGGGATCTCAAGCACGGCATCTGCAGCCGATTGCTCGCCGAATGCATCAGCGCTGCATTCGGGAGGGAAAGTTGAATTAACCTTCACGGTTTTCAGCCCGGTGCAACCGCTGAAACTCTTTTGACCAATAGTTTTGATTGCCGCAGGAATATCGAGCGCAGTCAAGGATTTGCAGTCTTCAAAAGCTGAAGATCCGATATTTTCAATACCTCCCTCAAGATTAATTTCCGTAATTGCCGAACCTTTGTAAAGTTCTTCGGGAATAGATTTGAGGCCTTCCGGAAGAATAAATTGAGAGAATAAAGAGCAGCCGGAAAACACACCTTTACCCAGCGAGGGGACAGGAGCCTCGTCGGCAAATTCCAATCGGCTGAGAGTGCTGTTTCTAAAAGAGTAATCCCCGATTTTGGTTATTGAAGCGGGAATAGTCACGACATTAATCTCAGCATCTTCAAAGGCGTTGGGCTTGATTTCTGTCACGTTATAAGTTTCCTCTCCAACCGTGATGCTCCCGGGAATATCAATATCTCCGGAATAAGATTCAAGAGTCTCACCTTCCATCTCAAAAGGCGATGTGAGCGCAACCTTGCGAGAGCCATAGTTAGTGAGAGTGTAATAAAGACCGTCCACTTTAAATTCAGTGGCGACCCCTTCGGGAATAGGATTGGGCGCAGCCTTAAATTTTTTCCAATCTCGGGGCACCATATTGAGCGAAAAATTCCAACCATCCCAATCTCCGTCTTCAAGCACACGTCCTGACGCCCCCCAAGGGGAATACCCGAAGGTGGAATCGTCGCTACCTTTCATCCAATAAGACCAGTAAGAAAGATACCAGCCCGCGCCCCAGAAATCGTCGGGGTCAATAGCCGACCAATCATCATAGTCATAGTCTGAAGAGCCTCCCTTGTCGGGATCATAGCCGCGAGGATGAATGAAAAGTCCGGTTTCGGAGTAATAGATCTTATTATCCTTGGCATCTTTCAAACCTATGTCTCCATCTGAATCCCGGTCCCAACCGAAACCATTGATTGTATATCCGCCGTTCGGGTCGGTAGGACTGGAAACATTAGTATACTGTATCAGACCGTAGAGTTGAGGATGGTCGGCCACGACCGCGCGAATCATGTCGGAGCCTGTGGCAAGCCCGTCCCAACGATAACCGAACACGAGGGCATTTGTCTCCTCGGGATCATTCCATTGAATCACGAGAGCCGCCCGGTTGGCGCCTTCGCCGCTCCAGCTTTCGATCATATCGAATGTGAAGTCTCCTTCCGGAACAGCCAAATCATCGGGATCCTCAGGATAGTCGGAAGCAGTTTGCAAACTCCTTCCCTCTCCCTTGGGAGTGTAGGAAACACCTTGCACCTGCTTAGGAATCAGAGCATACGCTCCGATAATCACCGATAAAGCGGCGACTAAAAGAAAGATTTTTTTCATTGGTGTTAGTTAGTTGATTATTTGATTAAAATTGTAAGTATGTGTACGAAATTATTTATCGTATCGGATTATGAAGTATGTGGATGAAATTTTGGATTCGGCTGAAGGCGTCATGGGGTTCCATAACAACTGAAGCCGGATTCTAAAGTTCGCCTCAAAATTTATGAGGCGATGCATTAAATAATTTCATTGACATACTTAATATTCAGCGTATGATTATTTTTTCGGTCCGTTCTTGCGTTTTCAGTATATATATCCCGGGAGAAAGGAGAGCTCCCTTCGCAACCGGGCTGCCGTCAAGACGGAACAGCATCTTTTCGGAAGATTGCAGCTCATCGGAAATAGCTTCGACCGATGTCGGCAAGAAATGCCGATAGTCAAGTTCATGCCATTGTGTGGTTGCTCCGGTGACACCGTCTACGTAGTCACCACCTACAGGCCCGCTGAGAGGAGTATATTTCCATCCATCGACAGATTCATCGGTCAGTTTTCTCGATGTGTATCCCAGTCCGGAATAACTGAGACTCTCCAAATCTACGCCGCCGACCCAATAGCTCCAATAACCCTGATACCATCCGGCATTCCATCGCATGGAAGACTCCCCGCCGAATTTTTGCCAATGATCGTAATCATAGCAGGCGTAGCCATAATTGCGGGCATCAATGGGATGTTCGAGAATATGGGTTGCTTTCGATTCTTCAATCGCCTCCTCGCAAAGTTCGGGCGTTGACCATCCGGGAACTGATGTCTGACCGAGAAAAGAATTGGCCGAGAACCAGTTGAAGCTGATATTCGGGTCTTCCATAGCAGAGTCGAAATCAAACTCTATGCAGTCTGCAATGGAATTATTCCGCGAGTAGCCGATTCCACACACGGTATTGCCCATCCACCCCGTGAATTGAGTGAAGAGATAGATATCATCACACTCCGTCGCGATTGCACGGAACATATCCTCCCCCGAAGGCGTGATTTCTTCTCCGTTCCAGCGATACCCCCAGACGTAGGCTTTTTCCTCTCCATCATCGTCAAACTGCACTACCAACGCAGCCTTGTTCTCTCCCTCTCCCGCCCAATGCTTGATTTCCGACCAATCGACCACAATAGCATTCGCCGTCAAGGAAATGACCATGAATGAAGAAATAATTGTTGAGTAGCTTTTTCTCATGTTAGGTATGTTTTTAATGTATTTACGGAATTACAGGAATCTGAAGAGCGGGATCCGGTATATGCAGGTCGCAGGCCCGACTCAGTTCCGTTGACGTTTCCCCTATCCATCCGCAATATTGATTCACTCCGGTATAGACGCGCACAAAGTCAATTCCCGGAAGATTCACAGGATTTCCATCCGGGTCGACAGCCCGGGAAATATCAAATGAATTGAGTTCGGAATATTCATTGGGATGATTGTCGACATATCCCCAGGGATAGCTGTATAGAATGTAATAGGAGCCGTTGCCGCTCACATCCTCTCCATTGGAAGCCAATAGCGAACCGCTGAATGTCAGCGAATTCTCATTTATCCATTTGGGAAAGTATTCCTGATTATGAAATATGTTTTTTGCCATATAGCCTTCTGTCCCGCTATTGTCTTCCCACCGGATGTAATAAATATCGTCAAGGCTATTGTCGGCGTCTGCGACAATCTGACGTTCGGGATCAGGTCGACAATAGGTCATTTCATAACCACGACGCATATTGTCTGAATTATATTCGCTTCCGGCAAGCTCATACCATTCATCATCCGGCAAGCCATTGCAATTAGCATCATAACTGACCATGACTATGCCCGGCTCGGCAGACCCTCCTTTCTTCTCCGGTTGGAGCAGTTCGTAAAAACAATTTCCCCAGATACGGAAATCATATTCACCGGGAACATTGATCACGGTATGGTCGAAACCGAACGTGACATATCCCCCCCATCCGCCAAGAGTGATCATTATGTCGTTTGTCCCCGAAATTGATTCCTCCGCTTTCTGAAGGATATCGGAATATGTGTCGCCTTCTTCAAATCTTGGCATCTCATTGACAAACTGACCGGGAGCCGGACGATATTCATATACTCTCGAAATGTATGGAGAATACTCGACTTCCTCATGAAGCACATTTACGGTGAAATCAAAATGAAATGGGGTTTGGTCGTCGATGATGTCAAAAGACATGTTATAGACGCCTTCCTCATACGCAAGAAAAATATAATCGCGTTCTGTGGAGACTATCTCCCCATCCGCTTTCCAGAGATATTTCTCACCTGTCAGAGCCGACTCAAGGGGAAGTTTTGACATACGCACTATATAGTATGTGTCGTCAATTCCAAGGTTAACCATAGGGATTTCCGACGTGCATCCTGAAAAAAGAATACTTGCGATAAGCGCAGGAAGCGTTGATGAAATATAATCTCTAAGTTTCATTTCTTCAGAAAAGTTATGTGAGCGGGAATATCGCCTGTTCTGACACTCCATTTCTTTCTGCCTTCGGGTGAGAAACAGTAGAGCGTGCCGGAGGAGACGTAGTTTTTGGCATCGGTCACGAAAATATCCCCTGTCTCCGGGTGAACGGCAATACCGTAAGGAATAGAGATTTCTTTCTCAGTGCCGTCCGTGATGAAATTTTCCGAGATTATTTCTTTTGTACGGACGTCGATCACTCCATAGGAGATAGAGTTGGATGCGGTGTAGTTGTTCCATTCCGTTGCGTAATAATACATCTTATCGCCATGAATCGCCATATCCGAGCAAGCCACGGGAATGGTGTCAGTGACTTCCATCTGATTGAATCCCGGTTTTTTCTGCATCACATAAAGGCGCGAGGGACGCATCTGATAATCACCGCGCGACGTTACCCACAGTTTATTGTACTTGTCTTTTTTCAAACGGTGCAGATTTATGCCGACGGGAATTTGCCGGACCTGCTTGAAATCAATCATCTGTATGATAGAGACAGTGTTATCATATTCCGGCGCGCGATATCCTCCGGAATTCGCAACATACATATAGTCGTCTACTATTTCCATCTCTTCGGGCTGATAGCCTACGGATACCTTTCGGGTAACGGCAAGAGAAAGCGTGTCGACCTCATATACGGCGCCTTTAGGCGCATCCGGATCAATCAGTACGGGCCCGACATAGGAACTGACATACGCTTTTCCCCTGTGGAATCTGACATATCGACAATTGGGGATATCAACCTGCCCCAATCTTATGCCCGAATGTGCATCAAGCACTTCAACCTTATGCGAGCAGTTGACTACGACATAAAGCTTGCTGCCATAAATGCCGATATCATTTCCGACATCGCCAAGTTCCTTTATAACATTCGGATTTTTTTCTGCATAAAAGTTTCTGGAATATAACCCCGTATAATAATCGTAATAGTCGAGGGTGCATTTATTTGAACCCATGTTTCCCTCATTGACAAGATAAAATCCGCGAATATCCCCATCGCGTCTTTCATCTCCTAAAATTTCATACTCCGTTGGCACCACAAGTTCGTCCTCACGACAACTTGTGGCACCGATAAGGAGCGTGAAAAAATATAAGATAAACTGTTTTGTGGTCATATTTCAACCGTTATTGTGAACCGGTAGTTACGTTTGGGCATCGGATAATTGAGAATAACGTCATAGTCCTGACTTAACAGATTGTTGACTTCAATCAGGCCTCTGAGATTTACTTTACCCAATCTGAAATCCTTACTCAAAGAGAGATCCGAGGTGTACCACGGTTGGGTATAGTTGTATCTGATATTCTCCTGTTGATTGTATCGTTCGCCTACATATATCCAGGAATAATTCAAACTCCATCCCTTCCATTGGGCGTTTGCTATCGCAGAACCGGAATGTCGGGGAATGTAGGGAATCTGATCCTTGTAATAATTGTCAGCAGGATTTGTGACATCGATTGCCCGCTGGAAGGTATATTGCGCACGGACTGTGAGATATAATTCTTTTGCAGGATTTACGGTGATTAATCCTGTCACATCCACACCGCGAATATCAACCAATCCGAGGTTCAGCATAGTCCACCGAAACTGCTGTCCCTTGGGATAGGCCACAATCTTGTCTTTCACCTTATTATAATATATATCCGAACTGAGGCGGACGCTTGTAATAAAGGAGGTTGCTGAATTGTGGTCGTAAAGAATCCCCAAATTATATTGAGTCACTCTTTCGGGAGAAAGGCTGGAATTGCCCATGTCGGCATAATAGAGATCATTGAAGGTCGGCATCCTGAAAGACTGTTTATAGAAGAGCCTTATCGAGAAGTCGCGGTTTTTGAGAGGATATCCGTTCATGAACACCGCCGGCGAAAAGACATGTTTGTCCGCCGGAGCCTGTTGGCCTTTTATATTGTCATGAATGAAGGTTCCCAATATGCTTGCTTGCGCGCTGAAGCGCTCTAAACTGAGCGCAGTTGCGACCGACAGAAATTGAGATATTCTGTCCGGTTTTACGAAACCATATACATCGGCGTCAAGAGAATTCCACAAGAAATCATAACTTCCCGAGAGGCGCCAATATTTGTTTATTTCAAATTCGTTGGCCGACGAGATATAAGCTTCCTTTTGTTTATAAAGGTTGTCGACTTTTATCTGTTTATCGTCATTATTGACATAATGAGTTCTATAGAACGCATATTTAATATTATTCAAAGTCGTGAATTTCCCGAAAAAACCGGTATAGCGGCCTTGCACAAAGGAATTTGTATCCCAGATTCGTTCTCCACGTCGCCACACGTTGTTTACAATCGCCCCCGGCACTCCTCGTTCCGAATTGTAATTATACACCTTGAAAGTCCACGACCCGGAGGGAAGTGCGCCTTGAGTGTTAAGTTCCAATCGGGTTGCATTAATATCGCCGTTCTCGCGGACAGCAGTCGTGTCGTAAGCAAGTTCTCCTGCCGGATTGACACGTCGGTAACGGAATTTATATTTGCCGCTTGAGTTGATCCATTCGGCGCTCAGCGACGCGGAGACGCGTTCGCTGAGTTTCAGCTCGACCAATGCTGACGGATTAAGCAAATCAAATGATCCTGTTCTAAGGGTTGCTCTCGCATGATAGGTTTCTCCCTCATTAAATTTCGGTTTGCGGGTTTTCATATAAATTGTCCCTGCAGATCCGAAATCTTTTGCCGGTTGAAGGATTTCACTTTTCTGACCGTTATAAAGAGAGAGAGCCTCAATATTATCGAGGGAGAACTGGCCGAGGTCGATCTGTCCGTTTTGAGCGTTACCGAGTTCTACGCCATCATATACGACGCCCGTGTGATTTGTGCCCATCGAGCGGATATTGACAGTCTTTATACCGCCTACTCCACCGTAATCCTTTACCTGCACGCCTGAAAAATAGCGCAGAGCGTCAGCAACACTGTTGCTGTTGAGCCTGTTTAACTCGTCGCCGGATAAGGTCTGGACAGGAATAATATCCCTGTTCGGTTGCTGAGCCGTGACAAGTACCTCCTCAAGAAGATATGTTGAGTCCTTTTGTTCTTTTGCATTGCTCAAACCCGGAATAATGCAAAATAACATAATGGACAATATTTTGCGATAAGCCATTAGGTTAGAATATTATGAAAAAAAGACCCGCAGAAACACCGGTTAAGGCGTTTCAACGGGTTATGGGCTTTTCAAAATAATCAGTCAAACCTGCATACGACAATATCTGACAACAACCGCAAGAGTTGGTCATTATGTCAAACCCATAATCCCGTGGGTGATTTTATGTTAGGAATGGCAGGTCTTCTGACTTATCCCGGGTTTTTCGCGCCTTCCCGGTCTGTGAAAGACCAGTGGCCGGATACGAAAGCCCTTGTTCAATAACGAAATGCATCGTATAAGAACAGGAAATACAGCAGCGGGTACTGTTGAGGAATCTCACCTCATTCCCTTTTGATGCTCCTTAGCGCCTCCACTCTTGGATGGCAGAGCAACCATTTCCGCGGCAAAATTACAAAAAAAACATTATCCCCCTCAAACAATTCTATTTTTAACATTTTATTTAAATAATTTTAGGGAAGGACACACAAAAAAATCGCCAAAACTTTCTCAGTTCCAGCGATTTGCAACTCTATTTCTTTTTTTTACTGCTCCCCCCGGGGCCGGATAATCTCTTTGTAAATAAGTAGTATTCAAAATATGGTAATACCGCACTTTCCGTTGTTCACGAATTGTAGACGGCACTATTTGTATAGTCCCGAAAAATCTTGACTAAAAAGGTTAAAGATTTTTCAAGACGGGTCAGCTTATCGCGTTCGACTCTTTGATTGAAGATGATATTTTTCATTTCGCAGTCGTATTAGACTTCGATTCTCGTGCCAATGAGAGCAAAGTCAAACTTGTTTAGACTTTGCCAAGTGCAGCCGAGAAAAGCCGGAGGCAAAGATAATCAATTTTATCCAACAAATTCACTGTAGTGGATAAAATAGTATGTTTTTTATCCAATAAAAGGAATGTACTGACTAAAATAGAATCGAGTAGGCCGGGAAACGAAAGTTTTCTGACCTACTTTCGTTTCCGTTCCTCTCACACCACCCTACATGCCGTTCGGCATACGGCGGTTTCGTGCTTATCTTATCCCTTTTGGACTCCGCATAGGGGATCTCGTGACTTCTTCCCTATCGTCGGGATACGCCCTATCGTCTTGAAAAGAGAGCTCCTCTTCGGACATCTGCCTACTAAAATTTCCTATCACACAGATTGTCGTATGAGATAATGCACGATTCAGCCCTTCGCCCTGACCGTCACGCGGTCGGCTACTTCGGCCTCTGCTGACTCCTCGACATTCGTTGTTATTATCTTTGCAGACTGCCGAGGCCTCACGGGATAAGTCATACATCTTTCCTCGTTTACCAGCATGGTTTACGCATCAAGGTTATAGTTGCCTTTGGGAACTTCGCTGTCTCTGGCCAGTCTGTCCGCTTGATACGCCTTAGTACCTTGTTTCTGTTCGTCAGGCCACGATTTCACTATTGCTTCTTCCCGCCCGAGCGTCACCACAGATATATGGCATGCCCATCATACCAAAAATAATCGCCAAAACTTTCTAAGTTCCAGCGATTAGCAACTCTATTTCTTTTTAGTGATCCACCCGGGATCGTATATTTTACACTCAACTGAGCTGATTGTCACTGTTTTATCATTCGTGTCCAATTATATGTCCGCGAATTGCACACGGCACGATTTCATCGTTTCGTTTTGATTTGCCATGTGGTTACGACCGAGCTCTCTGTCCCGGAATGCGATAGGGATCCCCCTCTTACACTGCAAAGATAGTCATGTTGATTGGTTCGGATACCATTTGCCATGTTAAAAATAGAGATTTTTAATTAAGCTGAATGATTTAAGCGGTCAAATATTATGATTTAATTTTACAATTGATATAAAACAAGCCGATATCAGCATTAAAATCCCCAAGATTTCAGTTTTGTTTTTAGGTGCGCAGAAATTCTGCTATATTTGCACCATTAAATCTCACAGGATATGATACAAGATCTGAAAATACGAAATTTCAAGTCGTTTCGGGATGAAGTGGAACTGAGTTTTGAGCCGTCGCAAGATGATCGCTATAATAGCGTTGTCGTAATGCCCGACGGAGTTAAACTGTTACGCTTTGCCGTCGTATTGGGCGCAAATGCAAGCGGCAAGTCAAATCTGCTTGATGCCGTTGAGTTCCTGCGTCGTTTCTGGAATACACTTCCTTCTACAAATGATGACGGGACGGACATACAGCCATTTCTGTTAAGGGAAGATGCACTTTCTTTCGACACAGAATTTGAGTTGAAATTTTATGTCGACGGTCTCCGCTATTGGTATAAGCTCAAGGTCAATCCTGAAAAAGTTCGCCATGAGTCGCTATTTGTATATCTTTCCAATCGCCCGACAAAGTTATTTTGCCGTGAGGATGTCGATGGAGTATCAAAATTGAATTTCAATTCGGCTGTTGTCAAACTTTCGCAGGCAGAAGTGGACGTTATGACCATGAACTGTCTCCGCAATATGTCACTGTTAGCTACATTAAAGAAGGTAAATGTCTCGGTTGCCTATCTTGACAATATGCGCAGATGGATTGACAACCGTATTCTACCATTGCAAAGCGGTTCACTCTCGACACTCTCAAATGACGCGAAAAAGCATATTGCTGACAGCGAAGATTTCCGTGAGTACCTTCTGCAATTCGCAAAGGAAGCTGACTTCAATATTTCTGACATTAAAATCCAGAAGATGGCGGCTCTATTTGGACATA
>CAMWRW010000038.1 GCA_947176755.1 uncultured Porphyromonadaceae bacterium | reverse complement strand
TCGCCTCAGAATTTATGAGGCGATGCATTAAATAATTTCGAACACATACTTAATAGATTTGTCTTCATTACGTTGAAAGAGTCCGGCTCCGGAAGTCCGGTCATTCACATAACCGAACCCAAAGCCGGACATCTAACCATTGTACAAAACTCTCAATTCAATTATTTTACAATCTTGCTCACCTGTGCCCCTTTGCGACATATATAAATCCCGTGTTGAGGATTGTCGACTCTAAGACCATCCAGGGTGTAATATTCTTCAACAGCGTCATCGCCGCCCAACAATGAAACCACGCTTACCACTCCGCTATCCGTCATCGTGAGATATATGTCCTGATTGATCGGGAAGGTTCCATCCACATCATATTGCTCTTTGTCATTATTATTGAAAATGAACGACTGCGCATCATCGGTGGCTTCAACTCCTGAAATCACATGATATGTCACTCCATCGATTTTTTCCTCAGGCTGTGCTGTCACATTTATTCCCGGCCAACCGCCAAACAAAGAGGGAGCGTTATCATAGTAGGCATAAAGATAGACTGCTTCCCAACTGCCCTGAATATTGACATAAATATTATATGTTTGCTTGCCGGGAGCGGGGAGCACTTTATAACTGTCGGCAGTCACTTCAAGATAGATTGTGGTGCCGGATGGAACTGTCGGCCCGTCGAACTGCACATCCCCGCCGTTATTGAAGATAAAATTATATTGCGTAGAGCCGTCGCCGGGATAGGCGATCTTTTTATATGTCTCCCCTTCTATCACCTCTGTCTCTTCAGCTTTTGTACCGGGCCAGCCTCCGAAAACATCTCCGCTACCGGTTGCCCAGGCATAGAGATAGAGAGAATCCCATCCCGTCTTATCGAGAAGATACACAAAGCTTTCAACGGGCGCGAAGTCTGTATCAGGATTGGCAGGATCAGAATACTGTTTGACATCCACTCCATTAGTGGCGAAATAATAGTTTTCCTGATCGAGCACGATTTCATTCAGATCCACCTGCTGACCATTGTTGTTATTGTTGAAGATTGGATGGGCGGTTTCGCCATCATGACCCTCAAAGGTGAATACATCATATTTCACTCCACTGATTGTCTCGGTTGAGGAGGGGGTAGCCCCGGGCCATTCTCCAAAGATCTCGCTATCGCCCCAGGAATAAAGAGCAACATCAGACCCCCAATCCGTTAGATTGGCTACATAGATATTATGTACTGCGGCATTTGATGCAATCCCCATGCAAAGAAGGGCTGCTGAAAGGAGTAAATTCTTTTTCATATCATTAGTTTTATCAGTTTTGTGACTGCAAAATTATTGTTAAAAAAGATTGTTCCTCCTTAAAGAATGTATTTCAAAGTTTTAACGACACTACAAGGCTATATTTCAACATTTTAATCATTCTAATTTATAGATTGTATCAAAAAGAATACAAAGGCTGCCGGGGATTTTGATTCGGTATTCACACCGCAAATATACACATTTACAAGGCCTGTGGATGCCGATTCCCCTTCTCTTTGATACAGCAGTCCGGATAATCTGAATGCTCTTTCCCTTTTCCGTTCTTCCGGCTGTTTGTTGCGCGACAAGACCGGCGGCGTCAGTGGCAGGAGTGACAAATCTTCCTGATTCAACGCCGCGTGGCAATTTTTCGGGGAGGATTGGCGGGGTTATTGTTTGTCGAGGAGTTCGAGGTAGCGCAGCTCCGCTTCATCGAGCTCTTCCTGAAGCTTAGGGAATCTTTTGCCGGCCTCCGCGATTTCTTCGGAAGAAGCGGCGCCTCCGGAAAGGAGGCTCTCAAGCGACGCCTTCTCTGTTTCAAGCTCGGCAATTCTTTTCTCCAGCTCCTCCATCTCACGTTTCTCCTTGAACGTGAGCTTCTTTTTCTCATCTTTTGAGCGCCAGGTGTTACCCGTACTCCCCTCTGATTGTTTTCCGGTAGATTCGCCTGCACTACCGCCTCCGGCTCGCTCCCCGCTTCGCGCCACCCTTTCCTTACGTTCTTTTTCTTCGAGAGCCACACAATGGCGATATGTCGAATAGTCGCCCGGGAAATCCTTCACCTCTCCATCCCCTTTGAACACGAAGAGATGGTCGACGATGCGGTCGAGGAAGAAACGGTCGTGACTCACGACAATTACACACCCTTTGAATTCCGACAGATATTCCTCAAGAACTGCGAGTGTCATTATGTCGAGGTCATTCGTCGGCTCGTCGAGCACGAGGAAGTTGGGACTTCTCATCAACACCGTGGCCAGATAAAGACGCCGCCGTTCCCCGCCGCTTAATTTTGCGATATATTTCTGCTGGGTCTCCGGAGTGAACAGGAAGCGCGTTAGAAACTGCTGAGCGGTCAGCGTGGTCTTGTCGTCGATTTTCACGACTTCTGCAATCTCACGGACCGCGTCGATCACCTTCTTGCGCTCGTCGAAATTCGTCATTCCTTGCTGCGAATAATAACCCCAACGGACAGTCTGGCCGATATCAAAGGAGCCGGAATCCGGTTGCAGTTCGCCGAGAAGAAGACGGAGGAACGTTGTCTTTCCGGCTCCGTTATCTCCGACAATGCCGACCTTTTCATAACGCGCGAAAGTATAGTTCCAATCGCGGAGAATCACCTTATCACCAAAAGCCTTGCTGACATTTCTGGCCTCGAAAATCTTTGAGCCTATATAGCTTGATTTCACTTCCAGTGCAACATCTTTCTGACCGAGATTGACCTTTGAACGGCGTTCAAGATCGTGGAACGAATCTATTCTATATTTCGCTTTCGAGCCGCGGGCCTGCGGCTGACGACGCATCCAGTCAAGTTCCGTGCGAAGCAGATTCTTGACCTTGGCAAGCTCGGAAGTCATCGCTTCGTGACGTTCGGCCCTTTTCTGAAGGTAATAGTCATAATTCCCTTCGTAGGAATATAACTGCCCGCGATCAAATTCAATGATTCGTGAGCACACGTTGTCAAGGAAATAACGGTCGTGAGTCACCATGAGCAGCGTCACTTTCTGCCGGGTCAGATAATTCTCAAGCCATTCTATGATATCTATATCAAGATGGTTGGTCGGCTCATCGAGAATAAGCATATCGGGCTTCGCAAGAATAACTTTTGCGAGAGCCACTCTTTTTGCCTGACCGCCTGAAAGAGTCGAGATTTTCTGATCCGGATTAATTCCGAACTGCGTGAGCATACCCCGCGCAATATCGACTCCGCTCAGCGACTCTTCATAACCGTCGTCAGGAGGCGTTGCATATTCCAGAGCAGATATATCCTCATCCATCGGGGGGAGCTGTTCGAGATATCCCACACGGAGCCCGTTCCGGAACACGACATTCCCTGAATCGTAATCTTCACGTCCGGCCAGAATATTAAGAAAGGTCGTTTTTCCATCACCATTGCGAGCCACAAGACCAATCTTGTCTCCTTGATAAACACCAAGCGTCAAGTTGCTGAACAGGACTCTGTCGCCAAAAGATTTTGTCAGATTCTCAATCTGGAGATAGCTTACCACAGTTTGATATTCAGAATGTTAATTTTGAACAAATTTGAAAATATCTGCGCCATCGGCAGGTCAGGACAAGTGCGATCCATGCGTTCCGACCCGGATCGAAACGTTCTCGGGTCATGTCAACGTTAACAGGCCGGTCGGGTTGCTTCTGAATCTGAGGGCCAAATACGGGAAGCCGCAGTCTTGACATCTACAAAGTTAATGAATATTTCGGAAATAGAAGTTAACGAAAGATTAGGGGGGAAAAATAAAATCTAAAATATTTGGCGGATTCATAAATGTTTTCTAATTTTGCAAACGCAATCAGCCGCAATAGCTCAGTTGGTAGAGCATTTCATTCGTAACGAAAAGGTCGTGGGTTCGAGTCCCACTCGCGGCTCAAACGAAACAGGGTGTGTCAGACGACACGCCCTGTTTCGTTATTATGCTTTCTGCGAGTGTAGTCGTCCGGTTGCCGGGGGCACACTCTTAGGCTGGAAAGAAGTCGCTTTCGCATGCATCTTTTGTTCTTTCCGGGCTTTCTACGACACGACCCGCTATTTCAGAAAGCCTGCTTTCCGCAGATAGTCAAGCGCGATTCCTGAGAAATGTTCATTTGCCTGACGCGTGTAACGCACGTCGGTAAACACCTGAGCAAGATTCTCTTTCCCATTCTCTCTGACATATCCTATATTGGCGGGAAAGGCCTCTTTTTCTGCGAACAGTTCAAGGATTCTTTCGTCGCTGTCCTCCCGATATTTCTCCTCATGCACGATTGCCTCCAGAGGAAGACGTTCGGTTTCCTCTCCCTCACTCTCGGGCCAGCCGAGCGTGATGCATGCTACGGGCACCACAAGCGACGGAAGCCCCAAAACATCGGCAACCTGCGGAGCGTTATAGGCAACCGTTCCAAGGTAACACGTGCCAAGGCCCTGTTGCTCTGCAATCGCAACAATCTGTTGGGCATATATCGAAGCATCCGCCACAGCCGAAACAAGGGAGATGAAGTTGTCATAACCGGCATCTGCATTCCGCAGCGAACACCAGCGCGTGAAGCGGTTGAAATCGGCACACACCGTGAGCACAACAGGAGCTTGCGTCACCATCGGCTGATTGAAATGAGCCGGGGCAAGCGTCTTTTTTCCTTCTTCCGAGCGAGTGACCACAACTGAGTACAATTGCATATTGCCACAAGTCGGCGCACGCATGGCCGTTGCCAGAATCTCGTTGAGCAGCTCGTTGCTCACTTCGCGGTCGGAATATTTCCGGATTGTGCGACGCGTCTTGAATGAATTCATAATGTTTTGAGATTTAAAAATTTGTCCGGAATTTGATTGCATTACTGTGCTGAGACTCAGCGTTCCTTTCAATCAAGCAGGTCGGGACGCAATCGGCGAGTGCGTTCGAGAGCCTGCTCGTAACGCCATTCGGCAATCTTGGCCTCATGGCCTGACAACAGGATATCGGGCACTTTCCACCCCTTATATTCTGCCGGGCGTGAATAGACCGGTGGGGCAAGCAGCCCGTCCTGAAAGGAATCCGAGAGAGCCGACTGTTCATCACCGATAACACCCGGAATTAGTCTTACGACAGCATCTGCAATTACTGCAGCCGGCAATTCACCGCCGGTCAGGACATAGTCTCCGATGGATATTTCTTTGGTGATCAGATGCTCCCGGACGCGAAAGTCAACTCCTTTGTAGTGGCCCGCAAGAATGATGATATTATTCTTAAGTGAGAGGGTGTTGGCCATCGGCTGATCGAAAGTTTCGCCATCGGGGGTTGTGAAAATAACTTCATCATACTCGCGTTGTGAACGCAGATGGGATATGCATGCATCAATCGGCTGAATCTGCATCACCATTCCGGCCTCACCGCCGAATGGATAATCGTCGACTTTGCGATGGCGCGAGGTTGTGTAATCGCGGAGGTTATGGACCACGATTTCAGCCAATCCCTTGTCGCGGGCGCGTTTCACGATTGAATGGTCGAGAAAAGGCTCGATAAGTTCGGGGACAACCGATAGGATATCTATTCTCATATCTCTAATATACGGGTTCCGGCCCGTCCGCCCTATCAAGGACCGGACCGGCCGGAATTATTCTTATTCAAATAGGATCAAGCCGACCGGAAAAGAATCGGGAGTCGGCTTGAGTTGATAATCATTAATCGATTTCTTCGTCAGCTTCGTAGCCGCCCATCTCGCGGATAGCGTTTTTGAGCATGGTGTACTGCTGGAAAAGGTGGTTTACGGGCACCTCATCCTTCGTGTAGTCATGCATCGGGCTCTTAAGGAAGAAGCTGAGGAAGCGCTGGATGCCGTGGCGGCCGGCGCGCTGAGCGAGGTCGCTCAGAAGCACGAGGTCGAGACAGAGGGGGGCAGCGAGGATAGAGTCGCGGCAGAGGAAGTTGATCTTGATCTGCATCGGATAGCCCATCCAGCCGAAGATGTCGATGTTGTCCCAGCCCTCCTTGTTGTCGTTGCGGGGAGGATAGTAGTTGATACGGACCTTGTGGTAATACTGAGTATCCTCGTCATTTCCGTGGCCGTAGAGATCGGGTTGATCCTCGGGAACGAGAATGCTTTCGAGCGTGGAAAGTTTGGAGACTTCCTTCGTGCGGAAGTTTGCGGGCTCGTCAAGCACGAGACCGTCGCGATTGCCGAGGATATTGGTCGAGAACCAGCCGTTGAGGCCGAGGCAACGGGTGCCGATGATGGGAGCGAAGCCTGATTTCACAAGAGTCTGGCCGGTCTTGAAGTCCTTTCCGGCGATAGGCATCTGTGTCTTTTCGGCCAGTTCCCACATTGCGGGAATATCGACAGTCGTGTTGGGGGCACCCATGATGAAGGGGCAACCTTCGGAAAGGGCAGCGTAAGCGTAACACATTGAAGGAGCAATTCTCTCCTTGTCGTCAGCCTTCATTGCGGCCTCGAGAGCGGCGAGAGTGCCATGAACTTCCTCGTCAACGGGAACATAAACCTCAGTAGAGGCAGCCCAGAGAACGACAACGCGGTCCACACCGGTCTCTTTCTTGAAATTGCGGATATCTTCACGGAGCTGTTCAACCATATCCCAACGGTCCTTGACAGACTTAACATTGTCGCCATCGAGACGTTTGGCATAATTATGGTCGAAAGCAGCCTTCATCGGCACAATCTTCTCGAGTTCATCCTTCACCGGCTCGATATCCTTCTCCTTGAGAACCTCGCAGTTGATAGCCGATTCGTAAGCGTTGGCGGGATATACGTCCCATGCGCCAAACACGATATCGTCAAGTTCTGCCAGAGGCACGATATCCTTATAGTGGAGATATTTCTTCTCATCTCCCTTTCCGACACGAATCTTGTCGTACTGGGTCATAGAGCCGACGGGTTTCGCCAGACCTTTGCGCGCCATCAAGACGCCGGTCATGAATGTGGAAGACACGGCTCCGAGTCCTACCACCAAGACGCCAAGCTTCCCTTTGGGGGCTTCTGCTTTCTTTGCTGACATAATATGTTTAATTCGTTCTATTTCTGTTATGGGCCATCGGAATTTGCCCGTATGCCGGTCTTTTAATCACCGTTCATACAGTCACTATCCGATAAGTTCCGCTAAATTATCACCTATTTTTCTTTTGACAAAGAATTTTTACCATTTTTTCACATCAGCATTCCTTAAATTTTATTAAACATTGGAATTTGCTCAAAATTTAAGTTAATTATTGAATGCAAATAATGAAATGTGTTAAAATTCTATAATCAACCTACGACTATATTAAGGATTTCGCCAAGCGAGGAGATTATATTGGGATGGAGTTGAGCATCCTCCTCCTCCGTCCAGCCTTTGCCCTTCAGCCAGAGCACCTGACAACCGATTGATTCGGCAGGCAGAATATCCTTCCGGTAGGAATCGCCTATCACGAGTGTCTCTCCGGGAAGAACTCCGAGAGCCTTTACGCCATGCTCGAATATCCGGGGATCGGGCTTGCGCACTCCCATCACAGCACTCTCGATGATTGCCTTGAAATATTTTCTGATGCCGAAATCCTCCAGCACCGTCTCGATGTTGCCATAGAAGTTCGACACGAGCACCATCGGATATTTCTGCGACAGAGACTCAAGGACGGGAATCGTGGATGCCACCGTTTCCTTCGCCTGACGATAGCATATATCAGCGATCATCTTTGCGCGATCATCGACCTGAGCCGGCGGGAAGAGTCCTTTTTCGGCGAGATACTCCAGTTCGATTTTCATCTTTATCTGAAGCAGGTCGTTAAAATCATGCGCCGGAAGGATATGGCGCTCGCGGGCCAGTTCGCGCTCTGCATATACGTATGCCTCGCGGAATTCAGCTTTGTCGACAATGACAGCACTTTGGCGATATGCCTCCCAGATCACTTCGCTCCAATGTTCGCCGGCTGTGTCAAGCGTGCCGCCGTAATCAAAAATGATTCCTTTGACTTTGGTAATATCTATATTCATGGTTATCGATTTTTAATTTTTATTTTCCGGGTTATTTTCAAGCTCCTCTCTGAGCTCTCGACAGATTCTCTCGTGACGGCTCACCATATAGATGAGTATTCCGTTGAGCACAGTCAGCTCAAAGGCGAAATAGAGCCAGGGCATTCTGAAAATAAGTATGGCCGCGAAAAGAGCTATCGTCCTTACGTTGAACGACAGAATATTCGTGTATTTCATCAGCGGAAGACTAAGTGCGCGGAAGCGGTCGCGAAAGTTTTGAGGAATAGTCTCGCCGTAGCGTTCACGAAGCAGTTTGCGGAGTTTCTGCATTTCAGGGGTCCTTTTCTCCTGCCCGACAGTATAGTTGAGATAGAACGTAAGAACGAGCTTGCGGAAGAAATCATGTCTCCACGTCATCGCGTTGTATTGCTCACGAAGCTGGTCGGCATTTTCAAGCTCCGAACCCGATTTCCCCTTCAGGAAGAAGAGATGAAACTGTCTGTAATAGTCTCCCATTGCCGCCTGCGTCGCATGACACAGGCCGGTCACGACCGCCATCACCCAGATGACCCAGTGATGGGCCATAAAGAATTCGCTTGTTACGTTTTCACGCAAGCATATCGCGACATAGATTGCCGCAAACCAGAGGTCGCCGCTCAATCCGTCGAGAATTCGACCGAGTCTGGAATACTGACCTGTAAGACGAGCCAACTGACCATCGGCCGAATCAAACGAGTCGGCCCAGATCAACAGCAGCATACCTACGATATTAATCCATATATTATTGAAATAGAAGCATACGCCGGCTCCTATACCGAGAAAAATTGAAGCGATCGTGATTGCATTCGGCGTCACACCGAGTTTCATGGCAAGCCGGGCCCAGGCATATCCTATCGGGCGATAGAAATAGAGATCGATATGCTCCTCTGTATCCATCGACTTCAGGGATGCCTCAAAACCTGAAACTGACTGCGGTTGCCGATGCTCTCCGGAAGCGGTATCCCGATGTTCTTTGTCTTCCATCATTGTCATGTTACATTGAGTCTGTTGCGAATATCAGCGGGAAGCATGCTCCTTAACCGCCTTGAGGATACATTTGACAATAGCCGGGGCAGCCTGCTCACGACATGGCGCAAAACTGGGCCAATCATTATAGTCGATGATGCGGACCGTTCCGTCGGCATCCACTATGCAATCTCCCCCATAAATTTTTACCCCCATGATATGGGCGGCCTTTTCGCAGACGGCATGAAGAGCCTCTGCATCAAAAGGAATCCCCTGAGACTTTCCATTGACAGCCTCGTAACCATATTTGCTGTGGCCTTCATCGTAAGGATAGAACCAGAAGAAGAACGGCTGACCGGCAACGCCGTAGAATTTCACGAGGTCGCCTGTCAGATGGCGATTGATGACAGCCCGGGTTATTCCGCGATAGAAATATTCATGGAGCACCTCCTGAGCCTCTTCGGGATGACGGCAATAGCTGACATCCTCCTTGTGCATTGCATGGAAATCTCCCCTCTTTATCCAACAGGACCCGAAGCCCGAGCGGACCAGGTCGTCTCGGATGTCGCGATTCGTGTCGACAATCAGACTGTCGGGATAAGGAATTCCGTTGCCCAGAAGGATGCGGGTCATGCGTTCACGCGTACAGTTTTCAATTCCATAGCCACTGTTAATCACGAGTTTCCCCTCATCCTCAAGAGCCATTAATTTTTGAATCGAGGCCTGCTCGCGGCACATGTTGACCACCACATCCTCCTTTACATCCAGCTGTCGGAATTCTTCCTCGCTGTAGACGTTCACGATACATCCGCGGCGGCGGAGTTGATCGGCCACGGCATTGAATATCGCCGTGTCGTTTCCTATATGATTGGGGGAATAAGCCCCGGCCCTCATCACTCCGCAAATTGTAATATCTGCCATTGTAGGGTTCTTTTAATCATTAGTTTCAGAAAGAAAGTGATCGGCCACGACAATATCATCCGCGTGATCGACATCAATAATCTTTCCCATATCGAAGGCTTCGATATCAAGACCGGCATCAATCAGGGCCCGCTGATAATTGCGCATTCTCGAAACACCACGGTGGAGACACTGATCGAGCACGTCGACAGCCTTGTCGGCCAAACCGTAGATTCCGCCGCTGACAAAATGAGCATCCTCTCTCGGCGTGTCCAGGAAAGCCGTGATACGTCCCTCTTTCTCCGCCACATATAGAGGCTTCTCGTCATCGACAAATCGAGTGACGGCCATCATTCCGTCAACGTTAGCGGGAGCATTCTCGTATGCATCGACATATTTGCGGAATTCCTCAGGGCGGAAAATAGTATCGACCGTTGTCACGATAAACCGTCCATGATTCCTCAGGCGTTCCCCGATATAATGGAAACTGTGCATCGAGGAGGGTGTGGTGTGAATTTCCAGTTCGAGCGGACAAGGAAGTGTCGGGGCCAGACTTCTGAGATAGTCGGCCACTTCCGTCATCTGCTCGTTGACAATCACACAAATGCGACCGGCGCCCATAGACACGAAAATCTCAATCAGCCGACCGATCATCGGCTTACCTTCAAGTTTTACGAGCGGCTTCGGCGAGGCGACGCCTTCGCTGACAAGCCGGCTCCCTTCGCCGGCAGCGATTATTCCGAAATTCATAATTCGGTCTCTTTTTCAAAATTCTTCTCTACGTTCCTCTCCTTTCTTTCGGGGCGATCGGGGCGATCCGTGCGATGAGCCTTTTTCAGCGGATTAGCCGAGGCCTCATCAAAACGTTCGCGACGGCGAAAAATATCGATAGCCTTATAGACAGCCTGACGCATGGATTCAGGATCCGCCAGTCCTTTCCAGGCTATATCGTAAGCCGTCCCATGGTCGGGCGACGTTCTTACCCAGGGCAGACCGGCCGTAAAGTTGACCCCGCCATCCCTGGCGAGCGCCTTGAAGGGAGCGAGTCCCTGATCGTGGAACATCGCCAGAACAACGTCATAACGTGAGAAGGCTCCCGAAGCGAAGAAGCCGTCGGCCGCAAATGGCCCGAACGCAAGAATCTTTTCCGCCACAGCCTCCTCAATCGCCGGAATAATCTCTTTCTGCTCCTCGTCGCCAAGAAGGCCTCCGTCGCCACAATGGGGATTTAGCGACAGGACAGCGATTTTCGGACGCTCCACGCCGAAATCCCTTTTGAGAGTGTCATTGAGGCGCTCGATCGCGGCGAGCAACTTTTCTTTCGTCACGGCGGCGGCAACGGAAGAGATTGGAAGATGAGTCGATAAAAGCGCCACGCGCATATTGTCGTCAAAGAGAATCATATCGGCCTTGGTGTTCTCCCCGGCGCGAGCCTCAAGGAATTCCGTATGACCCGGAAAGCGGAAGGTGTTGCTCTGAACAGCCTCCTTGGAAATCGGGGCCGTGACCAGAACATCGATATCTCCCTCTTCGAGGGCTTTCACGGCCTCATCAAGCGCTTTGACGGCTGAAATTCCGGAAGCCTTCGTCGGCAATCCCGGATTCAGTCCGATATCGGAGAGTTGCAGGTCGACGATGTTAATCATATCATCCCGCACCTCGGAAGCGGACTTCACGACATTGAACGCTACCGGTTCGAGATTCATTTCTTTGATGGCGCGCTCGGCAATCCTCGGATCTCCGAACACAACGGGTGTATACAGGTCGAGCACACCATCTGCGCCAACCGTCTTTAGAATAACCTCATATCCGACTCCGTTGAAGTCGCCATGAGTGATTCCGACTCTTAATTTTTTCATCTGCCATTCGATTTAGTCGACAACATTCCGCAAGCAGCGTCGATATCCTCTCCCCGGGAAGCACGAATCGTGGCCGTGATTCCTTTCTGGTTGAGATGATTTCTGAACATCAACATCCTCTCGTCGCTCGCCGGCTGAAGGTCCACACCGGGAATTGCATGGAAGCGGATGAGATTGACGCGGCATTCAAGGTTGCCTATAAGTTTGACAAGCATATCGGCATGGGCGATATCGTCGTTAACACCCTTCCACATTATATACTCGAGGGAGAGGCGTCGCTGGTGAGAGAAGTCATACCCCGAAAGGACCTTCATCACTGTCGATATCGGGAACGCTTTCTGAGCCGGCATCATCGACTCGCGCTGTGCGACATCGGCCGTGTGGACACTGACTGCCACATGGACCTGAGTCTTGTCGAGAAGATCCTTCAACTGAGGCATTTTGCCGACAGTGGAAACCGTGATTCTCTTAGGACTCCACGCGAGACCCCAGGGAGCGGTCAATATCTCTATCACACGACTCACCTCCTGAAAGTTATCCAACGGCTCACCCATTCCCATGAACACGACGTTAGTCAGTGGATTCATGTGTGGCGCGTCAGCCGGGGGAACTGAAAGAATCTGGTTGATTATCTGTGCCGCAGTCAGATTGGCCTTGAAACCCATCTTCCCCGTAGCACAAAAATAGCAGTTCATCTTGCATCCCACCTGCGAGGAAACACAGATTGTCGCTCTCTCCTTATCAGGGATGTAGACCGACTCGATAGTGCGTCCTCCTCCGACCGGAAACAGATATTTCACGGTTCCGTCGGCAGATTTGGATGCCTTGGAGGGAGCCACCCTGCCGATTTCATAGTTTGCAGCCAACCACTCCTTATTTTTCTTTGATATGTTGACCATCTCATCAAACGACGCTGCTCGCTTGGAGTAGAGCCATTCGGCAAGCTGCTTGCCGACAAACCGCGGCATTCCGCCACGATAAGCCACATCCTGAAGCTCGGCGAGCGTCATTCCGATAAGAGTCCGTTTTTCTTCCTTTTCCATCACACTGATGCGGCCGTGCCGCCATTATCACCCGCACTGCGGTTTTATTGATATACCCTTAAAAAACAGGCGGCCGTTTCCGGCCGCCATATTTCCTGATTTCAAAGCGGCGAGAAGTTATTCGCCGGCCTCGAATTTATAGATATTGTTCTTGTACTTCGCATTTCCTTTCACCATCTCCATCAAGTCGGGAGATACGAACTGGAAATACTGCTGGTCGTACATCTGATCGTTGAAGGGGAATTTCTCCGTAGCGTTTGCCATCACCTGATAAACGTAGACACCGCGGTCGCCCTTGACAATAACGACTTTCTTGTCGGCCTTCGAACCTGCAATCTTACCGATAACATTAGCGTCGTTGACCCCGGCATTGTTACCCATACGGAACGTCGGATAGTTCTTCACGTCAACACCCATTGCTTCGGCTGCGCTCTGAAGGCTCTGAGTCTTCTTGCTGTATTTCTCAACGAACCTGTCGCCGGCTTTTGAACGACGCACACGCTCGGTGAGCATTTTCTTCACTTCCTCGTTTTCTACAGGGCGGAAGTCCTCATACTCGGAATCAACCGCCACTGCGTAAAGCGCGGGGTTCACTGCATTGGAAGATTCGTAAATATGGCTCACTTCGCCCGGCTTGCCGTCGATCATCACCCAACGCACCACCTGACGCGAATCGGGATAATACTGGTTGAAGCCCTGGAAGCGGGGAACTGCCGGAGTTGACGATGTGATTGAGAACTTCTGGAGGTTGTAGCCTGCTTTGGCTGCATTCTCGTTGAATTTTTTGGCATCGGTGTTTTCAGCGAGGAATTTCTCAAGTTTCGCGCGCTCGTCGTTAAGAGTCTTCGAGCTGGGTGCGAGAGTGTAGCTTGCCTCGTCATATTCATAGATGGTAACGGGGGCATTCTGTTTCACAAGACGAGCCATCACCATACCCTGGGGACCGGCCTGAATGGTCACATACTTGCCGCCGGCATTACGGAGGCTGTCAAGCGTTTCCGTCGGAAGGGCATTCGTTGCGCCGTCAGCCGTGTAAAGCGGAATCCACTGATCGGCCTGAACAGCGACACTGTCAGCGGCGAAGCGAGCTGTAACGGAGTCTGCGGCCAGACCGCCGTTAAGGGCGGTAAGCACGCGGTTGCCAAGTTTCTCAGAAGCGGTCGAAACAACAGTGACCTGGATTGAATCAACTGCAGAATTGCGTCCAACCATGCGAACGACTGTAAAGCCGCGTAGCGAGGAATCGATCAGCTTGACACTGTCTGCACCGGCGTTAAGCACATAATCCTTAACGGCACCATTGGGAAGATCGGCTCCGCGAAGAGAATGACGGGTCACGCTAACGCCCTCTTTCTTGATTTCCTTATCGAGCTGCTGGCCTGAAGCGAGCGACTTCACCGTGCGGGCCGCGAGAGCGGTCGCTGCGGAGCGGTCGGCTGCGGAGGGAACGACATTCACAGCGATGAAGCTGATTTCTTTCGTGGGCTCATCGATTGCGAACATTGCCTTTTCCTTTGCGTAGGCCTCTTTAACCTCGGCATCACTTACGGGATATTCCTTCTCGTCGAGTTTGCCGTAGGGAAGATATGCGAGGTCGACATTCGACGTGTTCACATAATCATTATAAAGGGCCTTTTTGTCGAGGTCGTTAGCCTTAACCGTGCCGACGATCAGACGCTGGTAGATCATCTGACGGATCTGCGTGTCCATTTCAGACTCGGCTGCCAGCCATGCGCGCTGGTAGGGTTCCATCTGCGCGTCGGTCAGACCGTTACGCTTAGGATTGAAAATCACGTCGTAAGCCTGCTGAGGAGTCTGGATGCTGAGGCCCGAGGCATTAAGCTGACGGACGATATCCATCACTCGCTGACTCTGAGGATTGTCGAGCATATAAAAGCGAAGGAGATTTCCCGACGAACGAACGCCGGCCTTGTTGGCGGCTTCGTTGAGGAGCGTTTCCTGCACGAGCTGGTCGAGCGCCATCTGGCCAAGCACCTGAGTGTCGAACGACGCATACTGGTCGGGATTCTGACGGCGACCCTCTTCAAGGCGGTTGTTCAGTTCCTCACGCTTGCGCTGATAGTCGGTATAATCAATCTTCGAACTTCCGATTTTCGCCACAGTCGTGTGGTCGCCGAAAAGATTCCGGCTGTTGGTAAGGGCGTCGCCGATAATGAAGGCGAGCAACGCCACGCCTATCACGATTATCAGGAACACCGATTTGCTTCTGATTTTCTCTAATGTTGCCATTCGTTATATAGCTGTCTGTTAATATTCAACTGATTGTCACCATATTATAACGGCGACACCTCGACTTCCCATCCCCTCACGGAGGGACTAAGAGCCGATTTAACACGCAAAGATAATATTTTTGCGAAAATCAGCCAAATATATCAGCATTTTAGAGTCCGAATTCTTTTTTTATTTCATCCACGCGATCGAGTTTTTCCCATGTGAACAACTCGACATCGCGCACAACCGGCTCGGCATCGGAGGGCGTGGTAAAGTCCTTTCTTACTATTCTCGGTTGTCGGCCCATGTGTCCGTAAGCGGCCGTTTCCTTGTATATTGGATTGCGTAATTTCAGGCGTTCTTCGATTGCCTTTGGACGCATATCGAAGAGTCGTTCGATAACGGCGGCGATTTCTGCATCGCTCTTTTCGACACGCGCCGTGCCGAAGGTGTTGACGAATACGCTGACGGGGTTTGCTTCTCCGATTGCGTAGGCAACCTGCACGAGCATCTCGCGGGCCACTCCCGCGGCAACCATATTCTTGGCAATGTGGCGGCAAGCGTAAGCAGCCGAACGGTCGACCTTCGAGGGGTCTTTGCCGGAAAACGCACCGCCGCCGTGCGCCCCGCGTCCGCCGTATGTGTCGACGATAATCTTGCGGCCGGTAAGCCCCGTGTCGCCGTGAGGTCCGCCGATGACAAACTTGCCGGTCGGATTGACATGGAGTATATATTCCGTGTCAAACAAACGGCGTTCCTCCTCGGGGAGTTTTGCAAGCAAACGCGGGATAAGGATGTTGCGCACATCCTCTTTTATCGTGGCGAGCATTTCGCGGTCAGCTTGCAGACCGGCCGCTTCGCTGTCGTCGAGAGCGGGGATAAATTCGTCATGTTGGGTGGAAACCACAATAGTATGGATTCTCAGCGGGCGTCCGTCGGAGGAGTATTCGACTGTGACCTGCGACTTCGCATCGGGGCGAAGATAGGTTGTCAGTTTTCCCTTTCTATAATATGTCATTTCAGTTCCCTCGCGACGGATTTCGGCGAGTTCCTCAAGCAGTTTATGGGAAAGACTGAGAGTCAGAGGCATCAATTCGGCCGTTTCATCCACGGCATATCCGAACATCATACCCTGGTCGCCGGCTCCCTGAAGATTCGTCGTGTCCTCGACATCGGCATCCTTTCTCGACACACCGCGATTGATATCTTCGCTCTGAGCATGAAGTGCGGAGAAGATTCCGCAGGAATCGCCGTCGAAGCGATAAGCCCCGCGGTTGTAACCGATATCGGTAATGGTCTTGCGAGTCACCTTATCAAGGTCTACATGAGCTTTGCTGTTGACTTCTCCGGCCACGACAACCTGACCCGTTGTCACGAGGGTCTCGATCGCAAGATGACTCTCCGGATCGCGGGCAAGATATTCGTCAATCAAGGCGTCGCTGATCTGGTCGGCAACCTTATCCGGGTGACCCTCGGAAACGGACTCAGACGTGAAGAGATATGTATCTTTTTCTTCTGATTTTTTCATTTTCGTATGGTGTTTCTGATTTTACAATATTAAATAATGTTCGGTATCGTCGGCGAAAAAAAAATGACCGTCGGGTTGCCGATAGTCACTCAAAATAATGCGCCGACGAGCAGTGCGCCGGAATGTTGAAGCTGTACGCCGTCCGGCTTAAGCCGACACGGAATGTGCAGTTTTAGCATTTTTTCGAGTGGTTGCAAGCAGCCAAATTTTTCCACTACAAACCGCCTTGACTTCTACACTCCCATGTTCGAGGGTGCGCAATCCTGCGGTTTCATTTGCAAAGTTAATTAAAAAGTGAGTTCCGGACAAACTTTAACGAAATATTTAAAAAATTAAAAGGGGAAGACCGAAGTCCTCCCCTTCCGTATTATATCCTGTCGCCGATTATTTGAAACGACGGTTTCCTTCGAGCACAGGTTTGCCCTCGACTTCGGCAGAATTCTTGCGGTTGCCACGTTTCATGATCATGTAGGCCACGGGAGCCGCGCAGTAGAGCGAGCAGAACGTACCGACAATCACACCGAAGATCATAGCGAACGTGAACGAACGAATCGTGTCGCCACCGAGGAAGAAGATACAGAGAAGCACGAGCAGAGTCGAGAACGAGGTCATCACCGTACGGCTCAGTGTCGTGTTGAGCGAGCGGTTGAAGGTCTTATATCTGTCTTCCTTCGGGTAAACCTTCATCATTTCACGCACACGGTCGAACACAACCACGGTATCGTTGATCTGATAACCGATGATAGTAAGCACGGCGGCGATGAACGATTGGTCAATCTCCATCGAGAATGGGAGGAAGCCCCAGCATACGGAGTAGAAGCCGACGATGAGGAATGCAGTCAGCATAACGGCGCAGAGCGCACCGACGGAGAATGCGATGTTGCGGAAACGGAGAAGGATGTAAAGGAACATACACAGCAGTGCGATTCCGACAGCCCAGTAAGCATCGCGCTTCATATCGTCGGCCACGGAAGGACCGACTTTCTGGATTGAGATGATACCATGACTTTCATCAGCCACGGCGAAAGCATTCTCATCCATAGTTTTGCCGTTAACGGTCAGTTCATCCTTAAGACCCTGATAGAGGAGTCCGGCAATTTCATTTTCAACGCCATCGCCTTCGTCAGCGATCTTGTAGTTGGTCGAGATACGCAGTTTCGAGGGCGTATCGATATTGATCACCTGAACCGAAACGGTGGGATCGTTTGCCTGCTGCTGGAAAAGATCCGAGAGGCGGTCCTGAACACTCTGACGGTCGACATCCTTTTCAAACTGGACCACATAGTTGCGACCTCCGGAGAAGTCGATACCCTGATTCATTCCGCGGATTGCGAGCGAAGCGATGCTCACAACGATAAGGAAGAGCCAAACGGCAGCAGCGGCGCGCCACTGACCGAGGAAGTTGATTTTAGTTTTAGTAAGGAAGTTGCGGCTCACGGAAGTCGTGAAGTTCATACCTGCGTTGCGACCATTCTTCGTGATGAGGTCAAAGGCGATGCGGGTAAGGAACACTGCCGTGAAGAACGAGCAGACGATACCGATGATAAGCGTCGTTGCAAAACCCTTGATCGGGCCGGAACCGAAGATAAGGAGGATCACGCCGGTGATAACCGAAGTGAGGTTCGAGTCAAAGATTGCAGAGAATGCATTGCTGTAACCTTCGGAGATTGCCTGGCGAAGTTTTTTACCGTTCTTGAGTTCTTCCTTGGTGCGCTCGAAGATAAGCACGTTGGCGTCGACAGCCATACCGAGAGCGAGCACGATACCGGCGATACCAGAAAGGGTCAGCACAGCCTGAAGGGAGGCGAGAATACCGAGAGTGAAGTAGAGGTTCAGCATCAGACCGACGTTGGCCACCAGACCGGGAATCCAGCCGTAGTAGACAATCATCAGGATCATCAGCAGGATAATGGCGACGATGAATGAGATGAAGCCCATCTGAATGGCTTCGGCACCGAGGCTCGGACCGATAACGTTGTTGCTCACGACGTTCACCTTGGCACTCATCTTACCGCTCTTCAGCACGTTGGCCAAGTCATTGGCCTCTTCGGGAGTGAAGTTACCGGTGATTTGCGACGAACCGCCGGTAATTTCGGAGTTAACGTTGGGGAAAGAGTAGACATTATCGTCAAGCACGATAGCGATTGAGCGACCGAGGTTGTTGCGGGTGATGGTTGCCCACTCGCGCGCACCACGGTCATTCATCTTCATGTTGACCATGTTGCCCTGCATATTGTCATAGTCGGAAGAAGCGGAGGTCACGGCGTCGCCTTCGAGAGCGGCGTCACCCTTGAGGGCCACGAGCTCCCAGTAAGCCACAGTCTGCGGCTGACCGTTAGACTTCATAACAGGCTGATTCTTGTCGTCGGTCACAGGGAATTCAGCAGGCTTAACGCTCCACATCAGAGTGAGGTCGGAGGGGAGAATGCGGCGAGCGAGCTCGCTGTTCATCACCGAGTCAACAAGGTTGCGGTTGGAGGGAGTCACCATGCCGACAACCGGGCTGCCGGAACGCTGGGCGCCGCCGAGAAGGGCGAGGACGTTAAGATGGTTAACCGTGTCCTGAGCTGCATACTGCTGAGCGAAGCGCTGGAGGTCGGCAGCAATCTCGTTGTAATTATAAACTTCGTAGAACTCGAGGTTGGCGCTCGATTTAAGAAGGTCGGTTACGCGCTCGGGCTCTTTAACACCGGGAAGTTCGAGAAGGATCTGGCCTGTCTTGTCCTGAAGTTTCTGAATATTGGGGGCAACAACACCGAACTGGTCGATACGCGTGCGGAAGATGTTGAAAGCGGCGTCAACCTGGCTGCCAACCTGCTGCTCGAGAGCTTCGGTGACCTGCGCGTTGGAGGCGTTGCTTTTCAACTTGCCGAGATATTCACCTTCGCGAGTGAAGAGGCCGGCCATAGTGCCTTCCTGGAAATATGAGCTGAATTTAGAGATAAAATCGCTGTCGCTCGACTTCGTGCCGCTCTCCTCAGCCTTCTTGATGGCAGAGTTGATCTGAGCTAACTGCGCATCGCCGGAGGCATACTGGCGAAGGATGTCGGGAACGGAAATCTCAAGGACAACGTTCATACCGCCCTTGAGGTCAAGACCGAGACCAACTTCCATCTTGCGCACCTGATTGTAGGTGTAGCCAAGATATACCTTTTCTTTGTCGATCGAGTCGTTGAACTGCTTCAGACTTTGCTTGTAAACGTCATTCGTCTCGTCTGTGGTCTTCGACATGGCCACGGCGTATTCCCGCGCCTTCTCCTCGTAATGACTCGTCACGAAAGAGAACGAAATGTAGAAGCCGCAGATCAATACCAACAGAATGGCGATGGTGCTGATAAACCCTTTGTTCTGCATTTTTGTTTTGTTGTTACTTTATGTATTTATTTTTGTTCATGTCGCAAGGCTTCGAAAGCGTCTCGAAGTCAGGTAGATATACGTTCAAGGCGCATCCCGCGGGGCGGGAGGCACTCTTTCAGCTTGCAAATATACCGTTTTTTTTTGATGTAGGACTAACTTTCAATATATTTTTACAATTATTCTCAATTCCATAACGTCAATTAAGGATTCCGATTTGTGAGTTTTAGCGCTTTTTTATACCTTTGAAATCAGAAAAGCTGACACTCCTCCGCGACTCCTCCCGAACCGGGACGCTCCGGCAAGCGCGTCCCCCTGTAACACCACTAACAACAGATGCGACACCATATCCATCGATTACTCATCCCCGCCGCCGGCATCTTCATGCTTCTGGGCGCTGCCTGCGCCAACATCGGCAATCCATCGGGCGGTCCGCGCGACGAGGATCCACCCATAATGATATCGGCTAACCCTCCGGCAGGGGCCACGAATGTGACCCGCGAGAAGATTACACTGAATTTCAACGAGATTGTCAATGTTCAGGATGCCTTTTCCCGCGTTGTCGTTTCGCCGCCCTCGAAAAGCGTGCCCCGCGTAACGGCCCTCGGACGGCGCGTTACGGTCGACTTCGACTCGCTTGCCCCCAACACGACCTACACCATCGACTTCGCCGATGCAATCGAGGATAATAACGAGGGGAACGCCCTTCAGGGTTTCACCTATACGTTCTCGACAGGCCCCGATATAGACACGCTTCGCATTTCGGGCCGCGTACTGAACGCCCGCGACCTTGAACCTCGTCAGGGGATTCTGGTCGGCGTCCATCCGGCCGACAATGACACGGCTTTCACGACACAACGTTTCCTGCGCGTGGCAAAGACCGACGACCGAGGACGTTTCACAATCCGCGGTCTCAAAGAAGGAACCTATAATGTGTTCGCGCTCGACGACAAAGATAACGACGGCGCTTATGCGAATCCGGAAGAAGACTTCGGTTTTTACCCTGTTTCGGTCACTCCGCACGCAGAACGCACCACAGCCCTTGACTCCGTCTACAACCCGCGGACAGGCCTGCTTGACACTGTCGTAGAACGCGGTCGGACCCGGTTTCTTCCCAATGATATCGTTATCCGCACGTTCAACACGGGAGTGCGTTCACAATATCTTGACAAATATGAGCGCCCCGATTCAGGGCGCATTTATCTAAAATTCAACGCCCCAGCCTCCTTCTTTCCCGAAATAAGTGTCGTTGACCACCTTTATTCGGGTCCGATCGGTGTGATCGAGGGAACGCAGAAAAAGGATTCGCTCGTCTATTGGCTCTCTCCCGAGTTGGCCTCCATAGACTCGCTGCGTCTCGCCGTCAAATATCTTCGAACGGACTCCACCGGGTCGCTAACTTCACATATCGATACTCTCCGTTTCTTTCATCGGAGAATGCCGGCGAAGAAAGCATCCAAAAAGGAGAAACAGTTGAAAATTTCAGTGGAGGATTCCCTTGCAAAGATTGCTTTCAAGTTCAATGTTCAGGGAGGAACGCAAGCCATCGGGATGCCATTTGCGATCGAGGTGCCCGCTCCGCTTGCCTCGCTTGACACGCCGGCATTCCGGCTGCTCTCGACGCAGGACTCGGTGTGGAACCCCGTGCCACTCCCGCTGAGTATCTCCCGCCCGGATTCTTTGGCTGTCCGAAAGCTCGTCCTGGAATATCCCTGGGAATTTGCCACTAAATACAGGCTTGAAGCTGACACTCTCGCTGCGCGCGACATCTACGGCAGAGTCTCTCGTCCGCTGAAGGTGGAATTTCAGACAAAGGCCGCCGAGGATTACTGTTCTCTGAGTCTTAACCTGACTAATCTTCCGGATTCGACAGCAGCCTTCGTCGAACTCCTCTCTTCAAACGACGGAGTGATTGCGTCGAGTCCCGTGGCCGGCGGGAGGGTAAACTTCAATTATCTCGAACCGGGTCGATTCTACGCGCGCCTGATAATCGACCGGAACGGCAATGGAGAGTTCGACCCGGGCTCTTACGAACTCGGTCTGCAACCCGATGTGGCCTACTACTATCCGAAGGCAATCAACATCAAGAAAAATTGGAGTCGAGAGGAAACGTGGGACCCGTTCTCCACACCGACGGATATGCAGAAACCGTCAGCAATCCTGAAGAATAAACCCAAGACAACCAAGGGCCGCACTTCCGAAGAAGAAACCGAGGAAGAGGAAGAGATCTTTGATCCTACCCGCAATCCGTTCGATCCTAATTACCGTCGGCCCACTCGATAGCCGACCCCGAATTTCAACAAAAAGCCTCTCCGCGCCTGAGCGC
>CAMWRW010000037.1 GCA_947176755.1 uncultured Porphyromonadaceae bacterium | reverse complement strand
CATGACAGGTTGAGGTCGACCTGCGATGAAAACCGACACCTTATTCGTATCGGTTCCGAATCCGGCGCCTTTATCGCGCAAAGAATTCAACACAATGGCGTCAAGATTTTTAGAACTCATCTTCTTTTCGGCATTGGCGAATTCATTATCAGTCTCCAGAGCGAATCCGACGAAGATTTGCCCGGGGGATTTTGCACTTCCGCATTCAGCGGCGATATCAGGGTTTCTGACAAGTTCAAGAGTCATCCCGCCTGCCTTCTCGCGCTTTATCTTACTATCGGCTTGCATGGCAGGCCGGTAATCGGCCACAGCTGCAGAAAAGATTCCGATATCGGCGGCCGGGAAATGTAACTTCGCCTCCGCACACATTTGCTCGGCGCTTTCGACATTTATCCGTGTGATCAACGGATTTGATGTTGATAAAGCCGTAGGTCCTGTGATAAGAGTCACTGCAGCCCCGCGCGAGGCAAATTCCTCCGCAAGGGCAAAGCCCATCTTTCCTGTCGAGAAATTGCCTATGAATCTGACAGGGTCAAGACGCTCGTAGGTAGGGCCGGCGGTGATTGCCACTCTTATTCCCTCCATTGAAGCAGACCGGGAGAAGTAATCCTCTATTCGCGCAAGAATATTTTCCGGCTCCTCCATGCGTCCCTTTCCGACAAGATGGCTGGCGAGTTCGCCGCTGGCGGGCATAATGATCTCCACGCCATCTGATTCCAGCGTTTTGATATTTCTCGCCGTCGAAGGGTGGGCCCACATATCGAGGTCCATTGCGGGCGCGACCATCACATACGCCTTGGCAGATAGATAGGTCGTGACAAGCATATTGTCGGCGATTCCGGCGGCCATTTTTCCTATGGTTGATGCCGTGGCGGGAGCGATCACCATAAGATCGGCCCAGAGTCCGAGATCGACGTGACTGTGCCACTCCCCGGTGTTGGCCGTAAAAAATTCGCTGACCACTGGTTTCCCTGTAAGGGCCGAGAGTGTGACCGGAGTGATAAACTCTTTCCCGTTGGGAGTCATCACAACCTGCACTTCCGCGCCTCTCTTGATCAAAAGACGCACGAGCGAAGCCGTCTTGTAGGCAGCGATTCCCCCGCTTATTCCGACAATTATGTGTTTCCCTTTGAGCATTTTTTCGACTTTTGCGTCTCAGCATAGAGCCGCGTGATGACATCTTTCGTATCCTTACCGAATTCTCCCTGCATCATCCAGAAATAGAATGAGGGCTCACGGGTGAAAACGTCCTTTACCGAACGCCCTTTATGTTTTCCGAAATTGAACACCTCGACATTATCGTCATTGAGGACTATTCGCGCCGATAAATCGACCGATCGGTTCATCCTCGAGAAATCAGCCAGCGCCTGCACATCGTTTTCCAAATCGGGATAACGCTCAAGTTGACCGCAAAGCACTTCGTAAGTGGCTTTCGTGTCGGCATGGGCAGAATGGGCGTCATTAAGTTCCTTGCCGCAATAGAAACGATAGGCAGCAATCAGCGTGCGCTGCTCCATTTTGTGAAAGATATTCTGGACGTCAATAAACCTCCGTCCCTCCATATCAAACTTCACCCCGACCCTGGCGAACTCTTCGATCAGAAGAGGCACATCAAATTTGTTTGAATTGTATCCGGCCACGTCGGAGTCGGCGAAGATCTCAGCCAGGGAATTGGCAATCTGACGAAAAGTAGGTTCGTTAGCCACATCCTCGTCTGTGATATGATGGACGGCAGTAGCCTCGGCCGGGATATGCATTTCCGGATTTAGTCGACGGCTTTTGTGCTCCTCTCGACCGTCGGGGAATACTTTAATCAAGCTAATTTCCACAATTCGGTCGCGAAGCACATTCGTGCCCGTTGTTTCAAGATCAAAAAATATCAGCGGGCGGGTAAGATTGAGTTTCATCTTAAATTCCGTAGTTTATAAATCGCCGGGTCGCAAGCGGCCCGGCGCAAAGTCGATTTAGATCACCTGCATCGGCATCTGGACTATCATCACGTTTTCGTTCGGTTTCTGCTCGATGGGAGAATATACACCGGGTCGCGCCGGGTCGCTCAACGAGAGCATTATCTCGTCATCCTTCAAGTTTGCGAGAATCTCGGCCATATAGAGGCCGTTGAAACCGATCGACATTGCATTTCCTTCATAAGTGCAAGCCACTTTTTCCTCGGCCGACATTCCGTAGTCATAATCCTGGGAAGTCAGTTTTAAGCCTTCCGAGGACAGGTCGAGCACGATGAGACGAGAATTTTTAGCGGCAAACAGATTTACGCGACGGATAGCTGCCATTAAACTGTCGCGGTCGACAGTCAACGTAAAGGGATTGCTTGCAGGAATCACGCGGTTATATTGGGGATAACTTCCCTGTATGAAAAGACAAGAAAGGTTGTAGTCGCCGAATTCGAATGTACCTCCTTTTTCATCGAAGGTGATCCGGATCTCCATATCTCCGTTTCCAATGAGACCTCGGATTATGTTGGCAACCTTCGCCGGCATGACAAACATTTTTTCTACTTCAGGCGCACGTTCGCTATTGATATAACGGACAAGCTTATGGGTGTCGGAGCTGACAAATGTAATATTGTCAGGCTTTACATCCCAAAGAATACCGGTCATAATCGGGCGGACAACATCCGGAGAAACGGCGAAGGAGGTATATTCAAGGCCCTTGAGGACGACGGAGGTCGGGAGCACCATCACCGTGCGTTCATCAGACTGAGTTCGCATACGAGGATACTCATCAGCATCGCGTCCCATGAATCTGAATTGTCCGGAAAGGAAACTGAGGTCGATAGCCTTTGTTTCGTCATCGACTTCAATAGTGAGCGGCTGATTGGAAATCTCCTTGGTGATTTCGAGAAGTCGTTTTGCGGGAACAGCCACACTTCCGTCGCCATCGGAGTCGGCAACGGGCATAAAGGCTGTCAGCACATTTTCCTGATCTGACCCGGTGATACTGAGTCGGTCGCCTTCCACTGTCAGAAGGAAATTATCGAGAATTGTAAGAGTATTCTTTCCGTTTATGACTTTGCTGACAGCCGTGAGCTGTTGCTGAAAGAGTTTGCCGTCGACGTTAATTCTCATCGTATTCGATTTATAGCTTGATTATATTATTGCAAATTTGCCATAACACTGAGAAGCCTATTAACAAACACGTTGACTCTTTCAAAGAAACAAAAGAGCAACAAATTACCAATCATTCTCGGTGTTCTTCTTGTGCAAAGGTAACACTATTTATGCGAATCTTCAAAAATTACGCCTTCTACAGTCAAAAAAAACAGTAGAAAAAGGAGAATAAGAACTACTCCAATGATAGCAATATTAATTCTTGAATCATCCTGTATTGCGTCTCCCTCTTTGTTTTGATTCTTATTCATACCGGAGGAGTGCATTGTTGTGTCGTCCTCAAGACCCTGCGGAGATTGGACAGGAGGAGTACATTCCTCCGGGGAGACTTGACTCGGACCCTCTCCGCGAAGCCTTTGATCGGAATTGCAGAGTCCCCCTTCATCGGCTATGCCTTCGACAAGAGCATCCGAGAGTCTCCCTTCAGCAGATGTAGCCAATGATAGCGATAGATCCGCCTGATGATTGGACTCTGCGCCCTCGCAACCCGAGCGCAGATTTTTACGCGCGCATCCAACGAGGATCGCCAGACTAATGCCGATTATATATATCCACGCGAGGAGCCTCTTCATATTGCCGAGTATTCTTTTTTCGCGTCAAAACTCGGACACGCCTTCGGTGCATAATCCCGATGCCCGACTATCTGAGCCTTCGGATATCGCCCCCGCATAGTCCTGACCAACGTCAGCAACGTCCGCTTCTGAGCCTCCGTCCGCGTGTCGCAGGGCTTGTTATTGTTGTCGACGCCCCCGACATAGCATATCGAAACCGCCCGATTGTTCATATTACTCTGTGGACAGTGCTGCCCGCGCTGATCGTCCGGGCGGATCCGCTCGTAACTGCCGTCAAGATGAACAAGTAAATGGTACCCGGCGTAGGTCTTAATCCCCGTCTTGGGGTCGACGTAGGGTTCAAAACGCGCTGCTTCATGCCAGCGGTTAAGCTCGGCAACACTTACCTCCCGACGAGGAGGGGTAGCCGTGCAGTGAATCATAATCGTGTCAATTGGTGTGGTTCTCTTCATAATTCGTTATTTTTTATAGACTCTGTATTAACATTATTTTTTGAAAGCAAATCCAAAATTGTCTTTTTAAAACCCGTAAGATTGCTAACAAAATAGGCAGATATTCCATAAATCGAGGCCACGAAGAGTAACGAGATGCCGAAGGCGGTCAGCACCGAGTCGTGGATCTCACCTTCGGGCGGGATAAACATTCCAAGGAAAAGAAGCACGAACGCGGCTGTCAGCGTCAATAGCCCGACAACGTAGAGTAATACGTCGCGAAACGTCAGCTTGTCGAATTCCTGTTTCAAATGTTTCATAGCAATTTTTTGGCAGTTGGTGAAAGAATTATTATATTTGCATCAGTAACGAGAACCAGAGAGTTATGAATCCAATCGGATGTTTTTCTCCGTTCTCGTTTCTTTTTTATTTCAGTTCCTCGATATAGATTTTGTTGTCGGCCCTCTTCCATGTGAATACACGCCATTCTGAGTAGAATCTGCGTTGTCCTGACAACTTCCAATCTCCGTGGGAGTCTTTTGAAAATGTCACGCGCCGCGCGCGAAACACTCGCCCTAACTTCTGGCCATGTTTCCGACTCCAGAACCGCGCTCTCCTCAACGGCCCATCCTCTTCCACACAATCATCCATAATGGATAGCGGACCCGACTCGGCCCGGCTATTTGTACGCCGCAATGAGTGTCGTCGCGATTGCACCTGAAATCCTATCTGCGCGTGATCCGTAATAATCGGTGGTCTCTCCGACCCTTCCACACAGCACCGGACAATCGTTTTCGCATCATCGATTGAGACGATAGGAAGCGTCGGCGAAACAGATCCGCCAACACCTTCACATCGCCAGACATTTAACTCCGGGTCGTATACGACGGCCATCTCCCGATCTTTGTCATTATTTTCGCGGACATCGACGGGCGCCCCCTCGATCCATTTAAGATACTCATCGTGATCGATGGCCGCCGGCATTAAGACGATGAAGGGAATTGCATAATAGTGTGAGCCGATTTTGGGTGCATTTTGACGGAACTGAAGCTGCCACATTTGGGCCGCTGCGGCATTCTTCACCGTCAATTTGGTGCTCAGCCTGCCATTATTCACGTATGAGATCGTAAACAGATTGCTAATCCTCCCGGATGCCGGTTTAAAATTATCCTCGCTGAAGCCCAGAATTGGGAACGGTAGATTCAGCGATGCGCCGGTGCTTGCGGTCGCCATCCAGTCAAGGAGAGGGAGAAGAAGCTGCCGAGCCACATTTACCTTCACGTAGCGCCTCCGAGCACCCCCGGACTCGCGGTACAGAGTCGTCCGATAATGATGGCGTACCGCTCCGGCTTTGATCGTTGGAGACTGCCCGGAAGAATATGCCCGGGAGTCCCAGCCGCTGATCTTCGGCAACCGCGGAAGATGGGAGGCAACCAAACGCACCGGCGCGTCGGCGAATAACCTGCGACGCATCGATGACAGAACTGAGGCCGAGGCCATGTCTCCGATAGCGGCCAACTCTTTGCCGAATTTGCTCTCCGTGCCTGGATAGCCCCCCTCGACGGCGGCCTGATAGGCCGATTTGCTCTCCCCGCCGATATTAGACAGTTCCGATCGGGAAGGACCCCACTCTTGCGGCTGAGGAGCCCGGACGAGCATAATCTTTTCGTATCGCGCCTTGCATCCTACGAGCTGACCATTTATGCCGGGGAAGATCAGAAGCCGGACCTTGTGGCCATCCGGAACAGCGTTTGTGACCCGGATTGTACCGCTCAGTTTCTCCTGAGTCAGCACCAGACTCGACCCGAGGTTGATGCCGAGTTTCCCTTCCTCGTTCTCGCTATAAAGCGACACGGAATATCCGGTGGGATTGCCCGCAAGCTGCTCGATAGATTTAACGCTGATCGCGAACATATCGCCGACACTAAGTTTCGGCTCTTCGGCAAACGGTAGCACCTTGTATTGCGCATAAGCCGACGTGGCCGTGCCATAGGCGGGCGTCGTAATAAAATCTTTTGTGCCGTCGATCAGATTGGGATAGAACGCTCCAGCGCTTATTTTGTTAATCAATCTGATATCTTCTTCACAGTCCTCAACGCGTTCAGACCAGCCATCTACCCGATCGCTGAGGTCCCTGATGGCCTCATCTCGCGCCTCTTGTTCGGCTGCTATTCCAAGTTCCAAGTCGTCCATGCGGGTTTCAAGTGCTGACACCTCCTCAGCAGTCAGCGACATCGGGAACAGGGCCTCCCCCCATCTAACATAGGCTGTCGGGGTGTTCCTCTCCCAGTATACAAGATGGGAGGTACCATCTTTGTAACCATCAGGTTGATTCAACCATGTCGGATAATAGGGATCATTCGCCGATCCGCCGGACTGTTTTGCGAAGAATCGGCCGGTAGACCGGTCGGCATAAATATCAGCTGTCGCAACTTCATGCGCATAAGAATTGGCTGCAATCTTTATTTTCGACGAATCGATGAAGCCCCCAAATGCGAGGGGTATCAAATCATCGACGCGCTTTCCGAGTGTGTCGAGCGTCGTGCCTTGATTTGAAACGGTGTTGCTGAGGTTTGTCAACTTAGAATGATTGTCGGAGACCAAACGAAGACGAGCCTCCAGCTCCTCAAATGTTAATGAAAGTATCATACTATTCCGGCTTTAATGATATGGCCATCGATCGATGCACCAGTGAATATTTCTTAGATTTTGCAATCAGGATCTCGCCGTTGCTGTCTTGCAGTGGCGATTGTTCGGAGTTCAGGCAGAGAATTGCGTCAACAGTCATCTCCGTGTCTGATTCAATAGTGAGAGGCACCGCGAAGGAGACCTCTGTAACTCCGACGTCCTGCGCTTTGTAACCGGTGCCTTCGCTATCCTGATGGAATGTGACGCTTGATAGCCCCAGCGACTTCCCAACGGTTTCAGCCCATACAGTATCGCCGGCGATTATGTCATTATTTCGGGGCATTCTTCGTCGGCTCCATGAAGTCGGACCGAATCCGGCAGCCGATACAATTCCATCACCGAGAGTTTCACCAAACAACGTCGCCGAGGGCTGGATGATCGTGTTGGAAATCTGTGCCGGGGGAAGCGTTGTCGGGACTGCGACAATTAATGTCTCGATCTCTGAATATGTGCCGCAGAGCTTCCAATTGACGGCCTCCGGTCCCGGCTCTTCTGTTGTGCCTTGTGTGAGGCACTGCCAACGGGCTGCATGATGCCACGCATAGTCTTGAATGTACCTTCCGGTGATTGTGTCGAACCCTCCGGCCATATAGTCGCGGCCTGCGCGCCACAGACCTCTGTCGCGAAGCCACGGATGGTCCGAGGAATTGCCCGGCACATAAATCCATGTTAATGGTGTCGAGGCCAAATCAACACGGACATCCGACAATTTCCGGATGTAGCGTGCGTCGTCAGGACGGATGCCCGACATTCTTAGCCGATCGTTCCGGCATGTAGCCGGCGTCGTCCTCGTTAGAACTGCGTATGTAGCAAATGTCTGTGCCATAGATTTTCTTTTAATCCCATCCTCCGGGTTTAATTTCAGAGCCCCACCACTCAACGTCCGGTCCTGTCGGATCTGTCGGATCTGTCGGCTCCTCGGTATCAGTTTTTGACCAAATCGATTGTTCGATCCAATTAACCCGGTCATCAGGATTAGTGAATTTGCCGCTGCTTGTCGGAGGTACCGGTGGATCGATATCGGGCGCTGTGCTGTACATTTCCGGGAAGATCCTCAACAGGGCAATGTCCTCCACACCTTCACGCGCCGATAGCGTAGACTTTTCAAGAATGAATAGTTTCTCTCCCTGATTTGCGTCGGAATATATCGGCAGTTTGGAAATCGTCTCGGTTGCCTCGCCTGATATCCGGTCGCGGCGCGTAGCATATTGGCTGAAAAGATTGCCGATAAGAATCCTCTCCGGGTTTTCCCTCATTTCCCCTCGCTCCATGACCATTATCGGCCTTCTATCGACGCGTAGGAGTCCTCGCATGTCCTCTGTCGGCACAGTGGCCGTGCCGCATATAGTGTCAATCGACAGCTCCTCCCTGGCGCCGGTGCACAGATCGCCGGTTGTCTCGATATTGCCCGATTCAATCCTCGAAGTCAGCTCATCGCTCCGCCGAACTTCAAGAGAAACATCCTTGATCATCCACCATTTGACCTTCGACATAATATTCCACGAATCTTTGAACATTCGCGGGCGATTTGATGAATCTTTGCCGATACCTTCGGTGGCGGATGCGATTAACAACAACATATCGTCAATGGGATACCAGTAAATCGATCGCATAAACGAAATGTCGATGAACCCTTCAGTCGGTGGATATGGAATGACCATCCCATCGCCACGACGGTTTAGGAATTCTTTCTGCGACTCATAGGCGAATAGGCCGCGAATACCCAATGTCGGCTTATTCGCGGTCCATCCGGACATTGTGACCGTTCCATCCTTATTGTTATGGAGAGCCTGGAGATCTGTGTCATAAAACATCAGATAGGCGGCTGTGTCCATGTCGTTTTCTGTGGTTTCATCCGTCCGTTCTACCCATCTTCCGCGCATCGCCGTCCAGAGGTAACTTCTCACGGACGTACCGCTTAGATCATCATCTGCTCCTCTCTTAAAGATCAAATCATCATTTCGGTAGTAATGGGTGACATTGCCGTTGGCGTCGCGAAGTAAAATCCTGACCGGCAGCAGCACCCATTGGGCCTGTCTGTCAAGTTCCCTCTGCGCTTCGTAATCATTGAAGGGGCGGCCCGTTTCGTCATGTTTCTTGCCTGAATCCTCGAAGGGATTGTATTGAGCAGAGAGGAGCATATCAAGTTTGAGCAGCAGGGAATACCCTGTCCTCGGAACATTATTAACTATTGCCACCGGCGGGATGTACTTCGGTTCGAGTTGAAGCAGCGTTTCCCCCGGGGTCTTCCAGCAGAAATAACTGCCCGAGGTGCCAAGGATCGGCTTGGGGAATTTCACTCCGGTTGCCTCCGACATAGATCCGTTGATGGGAATAATCTTGAAGAAATTACAGATGCAATATTCCGCACCATACCCCGACGGAGAGGTCCACATTCTAAAAGACTCCCAGACATGAGCTTTAAGTTGAACCGAATTCATTTTTGAGCTATCCTCGTATGGCATATTCAGCCAGACACTATTCTGCGTTATTTTCCCGTTTGGATCCGGTCGAAGGTCTGGGTCAACGATACGGTCCACTTGATATGGGTTGAAGTTGACAGTGACTTTGGAATAGGTTTCGGCCGCCGATAATGTCTGTGAGTCCGAACTCCAATGAATCGGCCATCCGGCGCCGGCCCTCTCGATGAGCGTAGCCGTGTCGTAGATCAAGACATCCCCCCGTTGCACAATATGAAGACCGAACGGTATGAGAACGGCCTCCAGCACATCGCGCCATGATGAAGGCTCTCCCTTCTCGTCAAAAAAATTCGCTGCAAGAACTGAAATCCGGTGAAGATCGGACAGCTGTACCCATTCCTCCATTGTAAAGAATTGCGTATAGCACACACGGCCTGAAATCATCGTCAGACCATCACGTTTCCTCTTCTCCCGGAGGGCCACCCATTCATCGAGAGAATCGATCATCCCGGCCTCGGCCATAGCAGCGCCTATAATTTGTTCGATGTTGCATAATCCGGCGAGTTGGTAGGTCCTATTCCCAAATATTGCTGCGGGCCGGAAGTCAAGTCTGTCAAGAGCTCCGAAGTCGGAGAATGTCAACGTCACAGTATATCCGTTCAGAGACTCGTATGGCTCCTCATAAAATTCCGGGTCGAGCGAGCCGCGCCACACGAGATGCCACCCCGTGTCGGGATCTTTCACCTGCGGCTGCATGTCGCGCGTGCGCCGATAGACCTTCATCCACATCTCACCTGTCTTCTGCGTGTAAAAGTCAATGAACTCCCGGTCGGTCATGCTCTCGATCTTAAGCGTAGCCATCGAACCCTGCACGGCCTGTTCCGGCGTCCATTGGTCCCAGGTTATCTCAAGCGGGTCGATCGGGAATTTTAATTCCTTCGGCTCTTCAATCATCGAGCCCTCCGCGCTCTCCCGGTAGAGCTCGATCTTCCAGTCCACCTCCACATCCGGACGCGGACCGAGTCCGGCGAACGTACCGGAATAGATACATCGGCGGACACGCGCCTGCGGAATGATCGACGAGCCGAAAAAGTCAGTATTGGGTCGAATTGCAATCATGTGCGTGAATGTTTACGTTTGGTTCTGTCGAGGACGAATTGAAGTTGATCACCGCGGACTGAACATGTCAGGCGTCCGCCGTTTCCCCCTTCATTGTCGCCGATCAGCGAACGGAGGCGATTAAGCGGCGCCACGACCTCCGGATTGTTTTTCGCTCCGGGGTACTCGCCGAACAAACCGACCGTAGGGCCGTAGGCGATACCGCCATCTGCGAACTTCGGAAGGCTTCCCATCATTGCAAGCATGGCAGCAATCCCGGCGGCAGCAATCCCGGCGCCGACAAAAGGAATCCAGGAGTTGGCTTTGAAGAATCCCGATGCGCCTTCCGTGACGTTTGCCGTGGTCACAGCCTCTGATGCAGCTACCTTCGACACTGCCGCACCGGCTTCAGCCGCGGCATTGGCCGTTGTGGCCGCCGACTGGGCCTCCGTTGCAGTCGTCATCATTTGTTGGGCCTGAGTGATGCTTTTGATGATTCCAAGGATCTCAGAAATGCCGTCGAAAGTCTGGAAGGTTCCGTCGATGATTCCTGAAAGTCGCTCCCAGGTTGATCCGTTGCCCTCAATGGCCTCGGAAATCGAGGAGATGCCTCCGGCGATTCCTTTGATATTGCCCCAGACCTGCCGCACGGATAGTCCGCTGCGTGCGGCCTTTTTGGCATGTTCGGCGTAAGCCTTGGCGGCTTTTTCAAGGCTCTCCCGCTGTTCGGCCGTGATGTCGCCGTCCATCCCCTGAAGGACGCGCATCACTTCCTGATATTTGCTCGTGAGCGTCGAGAAATCGAGTCCCGCCAACGGATCCGCCTCCGACGCAAATTTCTTCTTCGTCGCATCGACAAGCGAGTCGATATATTCCGCGAGTTCTGACTTTTTCGGCGTCGAAGGATTGAGTGCCTCGTCCCAGGCCTCCCTCAGCTTCTTCAATTCCTGAATGGTCCGGTTGATTTCCTCGCGCTCCTCCGGCTGCGCTTTTTTCAACTCTCCGTCGTAGTGCTGAATTGCCTTCTCCAGCTCTTCGTAGGTCTTTATCTCTGAAATCTGAGGGGGTACATATTGAGGTGGCTTCACCTTCACGGCCTCCACCTTCGCCTCAATGGCTTTCTTCTCCTCATGGAGTTTTGCTATCCGGGCGGCAATCAGGGGCAATTCAGCCTCCGTGGCTGTCTGAGCGGCAACTTCGTTGGCTTTGATTTGCGCCTCGATTTCTTCCAGTGCCGTTTTTTCTTGCTTAGAAGTAGTCGCATTCTTGCCTCCTTTTTTACCTCCACCACCTGAAGGTCGCGTTGATGATCCCCGGACGGAGTAATTAATGCCCGAAAGCTCATTCTGAGCGTCGGAAAGCTGGTCCATCAGGACCTGTTCTCGTTTCTTGGATTCAGCGACTATCCCATTGGCGACGTCGACTATCTTATTACGGTACTGGGTCGCGAGTCCTGCCCATAACTGATTATATGGAATGCCACCCTGCATCTCTAATTTCGACGACCCGTCTTCATTATGCGTCGCATCCCACTGGATCTGTTTCTCCTCGGCGATCTTGTTGGCAAGCAGTCGTGTCCTTGCCTCGATGATCATCTGCTTACAATAGGTTTCCGAATTAGCGACCAGAGCTTTATACCAATCAGAGACCGTGCCGAAATATCCCATCGTCTCGCCGTAGCGCTGGTTCAGCTCCTCAACGACTTTCTTCTCCTTCTGCTTCGACCCGGTGAAGTCCTTGCAGCGGGCAATATCGGCCTCCATCTGAGCCTGGAGTCGAGCCATGGTCCTTGTCTCCTGCTCGGCTTCCTGTCGCGCCCGAATTTCTGACTCAGACAATCCGGCGTTGGCATCCGCGAGTTCATCGGCCTTGTTTTTGGCCTCGGAGGCCGAACCGATGAAATAATCGAGAGCGGTAGCTATGGCCGTTATCACAAGCGTAACGACCGTAGCCGCGGCTATTGCCCGCAACCCCCAAGCGAGCACCTGAGCACCACGTCCGGCAGCGTTCATGCCGAGGCCGGCGGCTATCGATGAAGTTTTAATGAATCCGAACATACCATGTGCGCCCAGTGTGGCCGACGCAAGCGCCCTCATGGAGGTCGCGACTCTTCCTGCATTCGTAGCTACAATGATGAGGTTTGAGGCAACGGAGATATAGGGGGCGACGCCGGTGAGCAGCTGTCCGACCTGCTCCTTTACATCGCCAATAGTGTTGGCCAGCTGCTGAGCGCGTCCGGCATCGGTCTGCGCCAGAGCTTCGTTCATGCCTCCGACCGAAGCGCCGACAACCTCAGCAAGCATGGCAGCCCGTTCCATCTCCGTGCCGGTCTTAAGAACCTCCTCCTGCGCCTCCGTGAAGGAATATCCATAGCGTGAGAGGGCCTTTGTCTGGCCCTCCATCACCTTGCCGAGCATCGTGGCGATCTGTGCCGTCGATTCCGCTGAAGCGCCGAGTCCGATCTGTTGGGCCGTCATGTCATTCATGACGGGGATCAGGATCTCCAGCGCCTCCGACATACTCAGATACGTGGCCAATTCCTGAGCGCCGGCCAGCTGAACCTCGTCTCCGATCACCCCGATTTCCTGCTGCGCCGCGCAAAAATCCTTAATCTTCTGGATTTCCTCATCGGTAGCGTCCATCGTGTTGCGCATCACGGTCTCCAACTTGCGTTCTGCCTCCTCCTGCGTTGAGAATGCGCCGGTGAGATCTTCCACAACGGAATTAAGACTGCTGACGCTGTCTGCAATCGCATCGAACGCCTCGGAGACCTGGTTGAAATTAATCAGCGATTTTTTCAACTGTTCCGCAGGCTGAAGCCCGGCCTCAAATGCCTGCTGCATGCGTTCAACATTCGCGCAGAGCTCTTTCAGACCGGCGAGATCGCCTTTGAACGTGAATGTGACTGAAACTGTAGAATTATTGGCCATTTTTCCTCATTTTGCGCTCTTCGAGCAATCGTATATATTCTGCGTGCTGCTCTTCCCGGCTGAGAGCCTTATGGGGTATTTCCTGTCGGCTGCTGTCAATTTCCGGAATGGAAAAAAGATCTGCCGGGCTGATCGGTTTTGAAATATGCGGCTGCACGCATATTGCAGCATGCAACCGCACCATCGCAAGTTCTGAAATCTCCAGGTCGCGGCGCACTCGGCGGGCGTTTCTCACGACCGATCCAAACTCCGCGGGGGTCAGCCTGTCAAAGTCGTCGAGAGTCATGCCGACTTCTCCGACGGCTATCCCTGTTAATTCGTCAATTCCGAGCCATTCTTCCTCTTCGTCTTTTTTTTTGAATCGTCAGGAGTCTCATCTTGATCCTGCGCCCCGGTGTGCCATCGCGCCACCTCGTCGGGCGTCACGCGGTCAAGAAAGTCATCAAGCGATACATCAAAGGGCATTCCTTCGACGCGGCACTGTGTCACAATCGCGCACCATAGTAGGACCGCGAGGTCATCTGCCGACACCTTCTGATTCCGCTGTAGCTCCACCATGTCGTTCCCGGTCTCTGCCATGAAACGGCGAAGCGTCCCCATTGTAACTCTGGCCGGCAACGTGCGGCCATTATAGATAAATTTCATCGGACTGTTCATTCTCCCGGTTCGTTAGCAGGTGCGACAGGCTCATTGGCTGTTGTTGTCGGCTCTTTCCAAGTTGTAGGAGCGCCAGACATCTTGATTTCGCCGTCGAACGTCACGTCATCGTCTGCCGGAGCATTCTCGGTGAGCTTCGTGATAATACCGTTGGCCACAAGATAGGGCTGGCGATTATTCCCCGTCACACCGTTTGCCGGACGATCGTAACATTCGAACGGCACCGGCTGAGCATTCTTCCACAACGAACGGAGAGTCTCAACGGAAAGTCCATCCTCGTCGTACACTCGCAGGCCTTTGAACGATACTGAAATATCCAGCCCGGTCACTGTTAATTCCTTAAAGAGCGAAACGGAGATCTTCTCTTTCTCCGGCGCCTTGACTGCTCGCTCCTTGGTAGTCGTATTGTAATTGGTCACATGTTCTGTAGAGTGACCGACTTGTTTGCCATTGATGGCGAGCAACATGTCGTTGCCGTTAACATATCCATTCATATTATTTTCTTGTTTTTACAGTGAATGAAATAATTTGGACGTAAGCCTTCGCCGCGTCATAATAGTCCTCCGTGGCGTTAGCGAGCCGAATACTGCGGATCGCGTCGTCGACAAATCCGGATAGCGTTTCGACCATCCTATCGGCAATCTCAAGGCCCTCCTCCCATGTTTCGGAATAGATCTGAAACTCGTAGATGGCAGACTGCGGACCGATGGCACACTTCACAGAATCTTCCGACATTCCGGCGCGATAAAACGCCACGAATGGCAGCGCCTCGTCTATCCGAGAAGTCACCGGGAATATCCTGTCGACTTTAGCTCTAACCTCATCCGAAGCAAGCAAGGCAGCCCGAAGTCGCGGGCCGCAGGTTAATGCAGAATCAAATGCACCCATATTTTTTCGCAACCCGAATCATCTGTTTCTTAAAATTTTCGCAAAGATCCGCCGATACCGACCCTTCGAGCTCAGCGACGGCATCCGCCAGGAATCGAACAGCGCCGAGACGGCCGCGCCGGCTCTTCTTGCGACGAAGGGCCGTGCCGCGTGTAAAACGTTCGTCCGTGCCATCCTCCAACCAACGACCGAGAGGGAGTTCACGTTGCTTCGCCGGATAGCAATGCGTGCTGCCGGCAACCGTCACCCGGAATCCGGCGACCTGGTTGTAGACCCGCGTCCAGATGGTTCGTTTCATCGCCGAGGGATTGCTGACGTGATCGAGCCGGTCGAGCAGAAGACTTTCAGCACGGCGCTTTATCGTGCGGGCCGATGCACGCATCGCCCCCTTCATCAGGCGGACGCGTTCCTTAGGACTCATGGCTTGAACCATCCCCCAGAGGTTTTTATCGTCAAATTCAAAATCAATCATTTACTCTGGTGCATTTAAGGATTTTGAGCATTTTTGACCGATTCGGCTCAACGACGACATTAAACTTCACACCGTCAGAGTTCAGGACTCTCCAGCCATCGGCAATCGGATGCTGATACCTGACATAATAGGCTGCATCAGCCTCCACGACAGTCTCCCTTCGGCGCACGGCCTCACGAACCGACAGTTTTACTCTCTGCGCCCGTATAGGAGGAAGCTCTTCCCATCCGGATGTGCACTCTCCGGTATTAGGATTTATCTCGCGCACCGGACGGATCGGTATAAGTTTTTCGTTTAATGCGCCGGCAATCATAATTTAACGTATGGGCGGATAAGACATTCAAAGAGGGCATTGGGTTTGTCTGAACCCTCTGCATCACGATAGAATTCGGCGGCACGGATCATCACGGCCTGACGGAGCGGGGAGGGCCATTCTCCCTCCCCGAGCTCTGTCAGCTCGTCGGAACTCCTGCCGGTGCGGGTTAAGACCTCGGCCTCGGCGGCCTCTCCACATTGCAGGAGAAGCTCATCATCATCGTCGAAGTCAACGCGACATTGCCGGCGGAGCATTTCTAACGTTGCCGTAACCATCACCGGCTATTTATGCAGTCTTAACATCGAGGAGTTCAAACGCCTCGGGGCGGAGCGTGGCCGTGCCGAAGTTGGCGTTGAACGCGAAACGCACCGTATTTGAATCCGCGCCGGTGTAGGGATCGGTGATCAGGTAGAAGTCACCGAACTGTGCGCAGACGGCGTAGGTGAAATCTCCCAGTCCGATATTTCCTTCGCCGATCGATTCAGAGCAGAACACCGGCAACCCGCACAAACGGCCATCCTCGATGGTCATGATGCCTGAACCCGTATCTTTGGGCGTGGCCTCCAGTTCAGCCTTCGTGGCCTCGGTCATCACCCAACACATGCGTGCCGATGTCACGCCTTTAGCGAGAAGGCGAGCCTTTGCCTTGTTGAGATCTTTGAAGGTAAGAGCACATTTAACGGCTTTCTTGCCGACGAATGGGCCCGAGATAGCACAATTCTCCGTCACCTTCTCGGGAGAGCAGACAATAGCATTCACGGTCTCGGCAATCGCCATCGGGAGCAGCTCGTAGATGATCGACTCCAGTTTGCCGGCGGAATTAAAGAGCGACTCACGGGAAGCCTCGACAACAACGGAAATGCGCTGCTGGACGGTAGCCACCTTGGAGAGATCGATCTTCTTAGCACCTACCTTCACAGCCTCCCCGGCGATTGTGGCCTTGACAGCCTCCACGACAGGCCATTCAAGCTGACCGACACATCCGGTCGGGATTCGGATTCCGACCTTGTCATAGATCAGGGCCTCGCGAAGCGGGCCGACGACATCCATCGTCGTCGTCGGAATGAGCGCTCCCCCTTTGGCATCGTCGGTCATCATTGTGGTCGAAGTCACTCCCGGCGTTGTCGCCTCCCCACCTTCGGCTCTAAGCCTGATCGAGACCTGACCTCCGTGGTCAACGATTGCACGGAGTCCGGCCATCAGCCGGGCGCCGCGCGTGGCCACCGGAAGCTCCGTGGAATGCTCCGAGCTCATGATCTGCATGCGAAGGAACGTGCGCTCGCGCTCCAGTGTTGCCACCTCGTCTTTCTCCGCCGGCGTCATGTCGCGGTTCTCCGTCTCCATCGAGTCGGCAATGGCCTTCAGACGGAGGTTAATTTCCTGAACTCTCTGAAATCTTTTCTTCATTTGTGTTCAATTTATTGGATTGTGATTGATCATTATTTTTCATTATTCAGCGGCGAAGTCTCTCAACCGCCGGATCTCCGCCCTGCGGCGGATGGCATCCTCTTTCTCCAGCAGCTCGTCGGCGCCGGAGATAAACTCCTCAATATCGCGGCGGGAAGCCTCCACGGTCGTGGCCCTGTAAGCGGGCCGGGGCGTGAGTGTAAAATCATAAATCCCCTCGATTTCCCGGATCACATAGGTCACCTCTTTGCGACCATCCTTTGTGACGACTTCGCGGGTCACGGTTTCGGGCCGTTCGGTATTGACCCGGTAAGCGAACGAACATCCGGAAATGTCTCCGCGTTCCACAAGCTCGCGGGCCGTCCGGCCATCCTCCGTGTCGGGAGGAACGCACGAGAATGTCACCCCGTCGGGCGTGAGTTTGTAACTCATCGTCCCTTTACCGTTTAAGGATCGTCCGAGAATCCGGTCATTGTCATGGTAGAGCGTCAGAAGGATATCGCTCCGGCGGAGCAATTCCTCGGTGATAGCCTCCGGAGCAATTCTTTCGCGAATCACAACGCGGTCGTCTTCATACATCACGACCGAGTCGGAGTTGAACACAATGGCCGTGCCCTCGATAGCCACGGGCTCTCCCTCTCCGGCAGAGCGAAGATGAAGCCCCGGTGTCGGGAATACGGTCTCCCTGAGATTTTTTTTATGTTCTTTTTTCATTTCTGGGAAGTCAATTCTGTTAGCGGTTTGAGATTGGCCGACACGAGCGACGAATCGCCGGCGGCGACAGGTTCGAGGCCGAAAAGGGCCCGGGCTTCGTTGGGGGTCAGTGTTCCGGTTGCGATTCTCTTCTCGACATATTGCATTTTCGAGCTCAGATCGGTCGAATAAAGCTCGTCGCGGTTGAAGCGGAAGCGCCGGCGCAGGTCCATGCCGATCAGTTTGCGCGTGAACTCTATTTCTATCTGTGTCAGAAGCGGGCCAAGCGTGTCATTCAGGAAAGCCACCGTGGCATTCTCCGCCGACTTGTAATTGCTGGCCGACTCCGCGCCTAAGAAGGAGGGGGGCACGCCGAAAAAGCGACAGATCTCCAGCACCGTGAATTTCCGGGACTCAAGAAACTGCATATCGGCGGCCGACATCGACGTGGGAATATAGTGTGCTTTCCCGGCAACGGGGATAAACCTCTGTCCTCGTCCGGCAGCCACCGACATCCTGGTTGCAAGCGCCTGAAGCGCATCCGTGGCATATTCGCCATAGCCGGGCACGGAGGCATCGTTAGTGATCAGGCCCATTGTCGAGCCTCCATTGGCGTAGGTTGTGAGGTTGTTGCGTTCTGCGGTCGCTCCGATGGCGAACGTCCTGGCAGCAAATGAAAGAACCGACAGACAGTGCTCTCCGTCGAGAGTCGCGCCCTTCAGTCGAATAATTTCATCTTCACTGAATCTTCCGGATATCCCCTGCTCCGGATCGATGATCTGATAATTTCCGAGCCTCGACGAATGGGAGACAGTGCCGGCATTAGCCAGAATAAACCTGATAATTCGTCCGTTGATTTCACTCCTCTGCGGGATGATCACAGCCTGACCGGTCAACAGAACCGATTGAACGGCCAGCCGGATGAAGTCAAATGAATTCGTCCACTCGTTGGGCTCCCGCTCCAGCAACGCTGCCAGAGTGCCTCCGACAGCTCGGAAAATCCCATTGGACTGCCGCTCTTCCCGGAGGGGTAGCTTGGCGACAGATTCGGAAATCAATTTCACGCATCGGTAGACCGTGGCGAGAGTCATCGCCCGATCCATCGTGTCGGCTCGTTCCGGTTCAGCCTGCGTGGCCAGCACATCCGGACCTTCCTGAATGACCTGAGCCTCCGAACGGCGGCGGATTCTAATACTCTTGAAAAAATCTCTCATGGAATTGCGAGGGATGGCCCTCTATAATTCAGGGGTAGGAATTGGCCCGTTTGACGCCAAATGGCGTCAAAATTTTTAATTTTTGAAATAAAAAGCCCGCGACCCTCCCGGGCCACGGACTCAAACAACAAAAGTGACAGATAACATGAACTATAGCGGATTCTGCCAGGCCTCAGCAAATAGCTTGTGAGACATTAGCATCGTTATTACTCCATCGATCTTCCCATTTTGGTATTTCTTAATCGGTTTTTTATTCCTCATGCAGTCCTCATCGAGCGTAGCGTTCGCAAAACAATAGGCGTTTATGGGATTGTCATCGATGAAGATCTTCCCTGTGCGGATTCCGACCTCGAAACTTTCACACGCAGAAGTGAAATCAAGATATCGCTGTGGCACTCCGCGAATGACCGGACCCGCACCGGCAGCCGTCAGCATGTTTATGACCTCACGACTCTTTGCCGGGTCATACCCGATGGCAATTGTGCGTGTCGGGCCGTTGAGAGTCAGAATTCGAGCAACGACAGCCCGATAGTCGATCACCTCCCCGGGGGTCAGCTCCAGCCATCCGCGTTGTGCCCACCGCCTGTAGAGATTGCGATTGGGATGTGTGTCGACGGCCACCTCCGGCATGAAGTACCATGTCCGGTAGAGAAAGCGCCGGCGGTCGCGGTCGTAGATTCCCTGCGTCACTGCTGAGAAATCATCGCGGACAGAGAGGTCGATAGCAATGGTTGAATCATATCGCGCAGGAAGCCGGTCAGGGTCGATGTGGAGTGTGGCCTGCGTGATGCATTCCGAATCAAGCCACGCCCGGGCCTCGTTGACGCAAAAAATATTCAGGAGTTTAGTCCGGAAGGTCAGCATATTCTCGGCTGACAACTGCGCCTCCTTGTAAGCCTCGGCATAATAACCGGGCTGCACAGTGATTCCGAGGTGGGGCTGCACTTTCCTCCAAGTCGCCGGGTCATCCTCGCGATCGTCGACATCCGGCTGAAATATCGATGCGAAAATCCTGTCATTTTCCAATTCGCCGCGGAGCACTGCCCGGGCTCCTTCCAGCTCATGGGCGAATGGCCCGTCGACAACGTCGGAGGCCGTCGAGATAACGACCGTTAACGGTTCGCGGCGTGTTCCCATCGAGGAGGTGAGCACATTCTTCAGATCCGCGCCGGAGGCCGTGGCCGTGTTGCGGGCCTGCGCATATTCATCCATGATCACCAGCGACGCATTGAGGCCGTCGCGCGTGCGGGCATTCGCCGCCAGACATTCGGCCTTGGAGTCGCGCGAACCGTCAGTAAAGCAAATTAACTCTCGGTTAACCTTCGTGTGCCGACCGGATCTATCGATGTCCATTACTATATTGCGGATCTCATCAAAACAAATTTTTGCTTGTTGATACGAATTCGCCCCAACGTAGGCTTGAGAATTATTATCTCCGAAGAATAGGTCATGAACGGCCAGAGAGGCCGCAGAAGTGGTCTTTGAGAATTTACGCGGCACGAACAGATAGGCCGTGCGAATGAGCCGGAGGCCGTTGGCATCGTCGAATCCAAAGATGTTGCCAAACTGGAAGCATTGCACCGGAGTCAGCCGATATCGGGTTCTGCCGTTCGCACCATTGAAGCGCAGCATCTCGTAAAAGCGGAAGAACCGGCGGACGCGCTTGCGATTCCAGGAATACCGATTCAGAAGCTCGAAGAATTTTTTCACGCCGAGGATTTCATAGAGATTGTGCCGATCGGGACTTCCGGACACATCGGAGATATACTCCCAGATCCGGCCGTCGGTGGAATCAAGCATCTCCCGCCAGCGCCCCTCCCATTCGAGGAGCATTTCCGGCAGATCCTCCCTGAGCCGGCTCTTCATCTTCCGGTCGCGGTCTCTCTCTTCGTCAGTCATCGCCCTCAAATTTACGGAAGAAGTCGGCGAGACTATCCTCGCCGGCAGCCTTGGCCTTGGTCTCGAAGTTCAGGCCGAGAGTCTGGAGAATGCGCGTATACGAGTCAGCTTGCCGGCGAATCATTTCGTGAACGGGGTTGGCCACAAGCCGGGTATTCCCCTCTCTGGTCAATTCCTTTAGCAAGGGCGCATATCGATCAAGATATTCAAACAATATATGAATTGAAGCCCAGAGACGTCCGGCGGCCGCGATCTGTGGATCGTAGACCGACGAATAAAATCCTGCATCGTTCATTCTGGTGCGGAGAAATGCTTCATGTTCGGCGGATATCTCCTGAGCTCGTTTTTCACCCATGTAGGCCTCTACCTCCGGATATTCGGCAATCGGCTCTGAGAACGACGCCGGGGTGGATGTCGGGGAACTGCGACGAGGCTCCTTGAGCTTCTCTTCGGCAGCCTCGCGAGCAGCTTTAATTCCTGCAATGGTGAAGTCGCATGTCGATGCAAATTCCGGATCTTTTTTGCGCCAATTGTAATATGTGCCCTTATCGATTCCCACCGCTTTGCAGGTGAGATCGATACGCCCGCCATTCTCTGTCAGCTTGGCTACAAATTGGTCCTTTCTTTCCGACTTAGCCATTTTTCAACTTTTCCACTTCATCTTTTCCACCTGACCCCCAACACTTTGCAAACAGCTCACGCGTGAAAAAAGGGGGCTGCGTTGGATATTTGGACCCCGGGGGGTGGAATAAAAAATACCCCCCGGTCAGCCAAATTTTTTCCAAAATTCCTCCGCGTCCCGCTTTGCCCGCTCGGCATTTTCGCGCGGCGAATGGCTGCGCATCTGCCGATGTCGCTCACGGTGACACTCGCGACAGAGAGCAGCGAGATTGCCCGGGTCAAAAGCCCGCAGAGCCATTCGGTCCGGATTTCGCTCATACTCCACCGGTCGGATGTGGTGGACCTCCTCGGCGGGGACAATCATCCCCTTTCGCGCACAATCCTCGCAGAAGGGGTTGCAATCAAGTTTGAAGGCTCTGAGGGCTTTCCAACGCGGTGAATTCAGCAGTCGATGATATGGCGTGCCGTTCCTGCTCATAGTCGTTCGTTAATTCGTTTACGCTCGACCGGATCATCGCGGTCGGCGTCAATGAGGTCTGCCATCCATCCGGTGTGGCGTGTGGTCTCCTGCGCAATTGCTTCCCGACTCCGAAGGAATTGCACGAGCACGCTGCGAGCCAACCCGCACGCGGAGCTGAAGCCCGCATTGCTCGCCGTCGTTGCGAGACGTTCGGCGAGTTCGCGGGGTAGTCTTATTGTTAACCTTGTAGTGCTCATAAACGGAGCTGAAGCAATTAGAAAGGCAGTTGTTATTGTTTCCAATACAAATTTAATAAAAATTTTTTATTAGCAGAATATTGTTTGACAAATTAATTCAGTAATAAAGAAAGCCCGGCTGACTTCGATGTAGTCAGCCGGGGGAGCTTATTCCCGCTCTAAAAGAATAAGCCGTACAGTTAAACAGAACACAGAGCTTTATAAGTTATCGGCGGTGTCGTTCAGTTTTCGGGCAATGTCTCGCAGAGCTTCTCTTAAAATTTCCTTTTGATTTTCGCTGAACTCACACGCATTGCCATTGCCATCATAACCATTCAAACGCTGATAAATCCAGCCCCGCGAATAGCCGAAATAGTCCTTTGATATGTTTCCCCACTTCAGATAAAGAACCACGTCTTTTAATTGTTCCATTATGTCTGCCATACTGTCGTCGTTTTAAGCTCCCCTCTCCTCAGGGAGAGGGGAATTTGTTATAATTAGTCTTCTTTTTCTTTAAGTTCATCAACCAGTTGGTCAATGTATAACTCAATGTGAATCGATTGGTTGTGGTAGGATTTCCGGTAGTTTCTCAATGCTGCTATCAAATCCCACTCTTTTTCTGTAATTAGTTTTCTTTTCATGTGTTCTGTATTTCTTAACTGTATTGCAAAGTTAGTAATATTTTTCTTACTGTGCAAATTTTTCAGCAACATTTTTCAAAAAAAATGATTGATTTTGAGAACCTTCGGT
>CAMWRW010000036.1 GCA_947176755.1 uncultured Porphyromonadaceae bacterium | reverse complement strand
AACATTATACTCCGACATTACCTCCCCGCCAACCCGAAATATCCGCTGACCCATAAGTTCTGCCGTCACGTTGCAGGAGTCGGTTCAATGATTGTGAGTTTCAATAATTATAGCTATCTTTGTGAAATGACAAGTACGATCACTATAGAACCTTCCTTATTTGATGAATACAAATTTATGAATATACCGTTCCCAAAACCACAATATTTGGGAGCTAAGTATATTCATAGTGATTGGATTGCCAATCATATCCCTGAGAATTCAAATGTAATATTAGATGCGTTTAGCGGTTCGCAATCAATAAGCTTCTTATGCAAGAAAATGGGGAAAACAGTTATTTCTAATGATTTTCTACTATTCAATTGTAAGATTGGGAAAGCGCTGATTGAAAATAAGAATACAATCTTGACACATGAAGATATTGAGATTCTTTTTTCGCCGAATAAAGATATTTCAACATATAATTTAATGGAGAGCCTTTTCTCCAACTTATTCTTTATTCATGAAGAGACTGTGTTTTTGGACGCTTTTCGGAGTAATATAGATTCTCTTAAAGATGAATATAAGAAGGCGTTGGCATTCACCATAATAAATAGAGCCATGACTCGCAAAGTAACAATGGGACATTTTGCCCATACTCAAGCTTTGGCATATGCATCTAATCCGGAGAGAGTAAGACGTAATCGCAGCCTCGTAAGACCGATAAAGGATATTTTTTTAGAACTGGTTACAGAATATAATAACGCAGTATTTGATAATGGAAATGATTGCGTCGCATATAATGAAAATATCTTTGATCTTCTTCCGACTCTTTCCAATATAGATGTTGCATATTTTGATCCGCCGTATTGTGACAGCCATGCTGATTATCAAAGTTTTTATCATCTATTGGAAACGTATACTAATTATTGGAAAGACAAAGAGTTTATCAACGGAACTAAAAGATATAGTCCTAAGAAGGAAAGTGGTTTTGACACAAAAAAAGAAATAATTAATAGTTTTAAACGACTGTTTAAACTGTCTGAAAATATACCTTATTGGTTAATTAGTTATAACGACCGCAGCTATCCAAATATCAATACTCTTATAGAATTGATAACCCCTTTTCGAAATGTTTCAGTGGAGCAAAAAATCTACCGGACAGGAAGAGGTGGCAAAGGCAGCGTCGCCGGGAGTAGTGAAATTCTAATAATATGTAAGCCTCATTGATTAATATGACAGAATTTGAAAAATGGGATGATGAATTCCGAAATCAGAATTTGTATGCCTTTAACGGTAATACTAACGGTTTACTATGGCTCAAAGTGCGTGCAATTTGTCGTAGCAAGCAGTTGCGACAGTTTATTCAAGAAAATAAAATATACCTGACCACGACGAAAGTCGCAGAACAGAATATTGAGTTATTTGATATTTTGGAAAAGCGTCCGGATGCAATGTCTATTCTTGATGCCTTCTTACGATGTTTGAACCATGAATGGTACACCGAAATGGGAGTTAATATAGATCAACTAAAAGAAGACTTATATCGAATCCAATATTACGCTTGGGGAGGCGATCAGAATAATTCCCTTGATAAATATTTCATTAGTCGCTATGTAAAAGTTCTCAGTAATTACAACGAACTGCTAAACAAGCAAGCTGAAATAGGGGTAAATGCCTGGAATTATGTACAAAACAGTTGGTACAACAACTGGACATCCTTTGTCATTGAGTCTTTGTTTAAACGGAATCAAAGGGTAATTTCAGCCGTTGGAGAAATCAAAAGCGTTGACTTTTTCATAGAGGACTATCCGATTGATCTTAAGGTTACATTTTTTCCAAGCCAATTTATGGAACAAAAGCTTAAGGAAATATTTAATAAAAGTTCAATTTCATGGCTCAAAGAGAAGTGCAAGGAAGCGGGCATCTCCTGCGATAAGAAATCTTCGGTAACCCAACAATTCTATACTTTGAGCGAGAAGATTAAGGAAGCAAACAGAATAGACATAATAAATGAATTAGATAACGCTCGGCTACAAGTAATCAAAGATGCCCAAAATAATCCTGTTGAGCTTATGAAATGGCTTTATGAAAATCAAGGTGAAATGCGTTTCGGTGCAGAGAATCGAATATATTTAATTTTAGCGGATACAACCGATTTGTCTCAATCTTGGAAAATGAAAAGCGCTTTTTCTATCATAGAACCCAAAGTTAAACAATATATAGCGGAGTTTTCATCAGATTCGCTAAAAACAATCAAATTTGAATACAAGAAGAAAACGTATACTACATTGTCAGACATTCTGTTCATAGTTAAATGATACAGTCCTTACGAGTCGGCAAACCATTGATACGTCCCCAACAATCAATTGAGGTCAGTAAAATTCAATTCTATACTATCCAACTCCACGAGGTAATATCTCTTCGAATTTATCTGCGCAGATTGGAAAATGCTTTCCGAATGCGTTTGTGAAAACGAATGGTTTTACTTAACTTTGACAAACTCGCCCGAATTAATAGTGATTATGCGATAGTCGGAAGCCACGCTCAATTAATTACTGAATTTCGGCGTTTCTACAAGCTCTATCCCAACGATACTTAATTGTTTAACAGCATAATTTTAATCTTTGTCAACAACTAAAGCATCCGGCTCTAATTGGAAGAAAGCCCTCAAGCGTCAGCGCGATCTGCTCACACTTGAATATGAGACTGAGAAGGCCCTCTTCTCTAAAGTTACCGAACAGCGAGGCTTTCAACGCCTTGCTGCCCGGGGCAACGCATGGATTGGAATCCGGACGTCGCGTTCTTACTATAATTCGCTCAACCAACGAGTTATCGAAATTGTCCGGACCGACATCAATCCCGAAGATGAGGATGCTCTTGAAGTTCAACATCATTTTGAATATGGTCGACAAGTGATGTTTTTCACTGTCGACCGCGAGGGGGACAACCCTAAATATCCCTTCAGCGGCACGGTAAGCTACGTCGACGGATCGCGGATGGTAGTGGCCATTCCCGAGTCCGCAGAAACCTCCCTGCTCGACAGCGCCCCTCTGGCCGGAGTGATGATTTCTTTTGACGAAACTACTTACCGCGCAATGTTCGAAGCCCTTGAGAGGGTCACGAATGCTTCCGGCCGACTCGCCGCACTGCGCGATAAATTTTATTCCACCCTTCCTCTCGAATTTCTCGCCACAGATCTCTCCCCTGCAATGCCTTATCTGAATGTGTCGCAACAAGAGGCCGTGAAACTCGTAATGAGAGCCAAAGACGCTATGATTGTTCACGGTCCGCCCGGAACGGGAAAGACCACAACCCTCGTCGAGGCTATCCATGAGACACTCAGGCGCGAAAGTCAGGTGATGGTATGCGCCCAGAGCAATATGGCTGTCGACTGGATTTGCGATAAATTGACCGACCGCGGTATCCACGTCCTCCGGATAGGCAACCCCCAACGGGTGAGCGACCGGATGCTTGCCCATACATACGAACGTCGCTTCGAGGCCCATCCCGATTATCCACTTCTCTGGGAAATCCGCAAAACCATCCGACAGCTGCAATCCTCCCGGACAGGAGGTCGCGACGCGCGCCATCAGAAAATCGAACGACTCCGCAGCCGGGCCACTGAACTTGAATTCCGGATAAATCAAAGCCTGTTTGATTCGGCCCATGTCGTGGCCTGCACGCTTGTCGGGAGCAATCATAAAGTGCTCAGCGGAATGAGATTCTCCACTCTTTTCATCGACGAGGCAGCTCAGGCGTTGGAAGCAGCCTGCTGGATAGCGATCCGACGGGCAGGACGCGTGATTTTCGCCGGCGACCACCACCAGCTCCCCCCGACCGTAAAAAACTTCGAAGCTCAACGTGAAGGCCTCGGCACATCCCTGATGGAGCGCATCGCATCCATTCACCCCGAAGCCGTCAAACTCCTCACCGTCCAATACAGGATGAATTCTAAAATCATGGATTTCTCCAACGATTGGTTCTACGAAGGAAAAATGACCGCCGCTCCCGAAGTGAAGTCAAGAGGAATACTCGACTATGATTCCCCGATCGAATGGATCAACACAGCCCCATACGCCTCGGCGATGGGCGACGACGACCTCTCTGAGGCCCCGGAAACGACCTTTCGTGAAGAGGTTGCAGGAGAAAACCACGGCCGGATAAACCGCGACGAAGCGGCCCTCACACTCCTGGCCCTTCAGAACTTCATCAACCGGATAGGAAAACAACGCTTTCTCGATGAACATTTCGAGGTCGGCATCATCTCCCCTTATCGGGCGCAAACCGGCTATCTTCGAAAAATGATTCGGCGTCTCGACTTCTTCCGCCCCTTCCGCAAGAGCATATCGGTCGATACGGTCGACGGCTTCCAAGGGCAAGAACGCGACATAATCATCCTTTCGCTCGTGAGAAGCAATCAGGAGGGAAACATCGGATTTCTGCGCGACCTGCGAAGAATGAACGTAGCCATGACTCGCGCCCGCATGAAACTGATAATCATCGGCGACGTCGCAACAATCTGCCGCCATCCTTTCTACCGTCGGCTTCACCGCCATATAAATCAATTAACATTTTTTGAGAAGGATGATTGATTAAAACCGGGTGATTTTCCGTTATTTTGAAAACCCTGTTTAATCAAACCATCATAACTAAAATTATTTGAAGACGACAGTTGCATCCCGGCGAGCCGCCGGCCTGAAAGCTGCCGCCCTCCCCGTGGGCGCTCTCATCCTCTTCCTCATCACGATTCTGATCTTCAAGGGTGCCGACGGAATTGCCCCTCTGGCCCCGGTTGCATTAGCCGTTGCTTCGCTGACGGCTCTCGTCGTTGCCCGACACTACGGCCAGATCCGGAGCCGGGCCTTGGCTTCGGGGCTGGCAAGAAGTGCCCGCCAGGTGCTTCCGGCAATCCCCATGCTGCTCTGCATCGCAGCCCTCTCTACCACATGGATGTTGTCCGGGGTCGTGCCGACACTGGTCGATTATGGACTTCAATGGCTCAATCCCCGATGGTTTCCGCTAACGGTCTGTGCAATCAGTGCCGTCGTGTCGATTCTTACAGGTTCCTCATGGAGCACTATCGCCACGATCGGAGTGTCGTTCATGGGTATCGGCGAACTGATGGGATTCTCTGCCGGATGGATTGCCGGCGCGGTTATCTCGGGGGCCTACTTCGGCGACAAGATTTCCCCCCTTAGCGACACGACGGTCGTCGCCGCCTCCACATGCGGAGTCGACTTATTTCGACATATCCGCTACATGCTGCTCACCTCGATTCCGGCTTTCTCAATCGCCCTTGCCGTATATGCCCTGGCAGGAACTCTCACCGACACCGAAATCGCCTCCCACACATCGGAATTTCTCTCCGAACTTCATCGCTTATACAACATCTCTCCCTACACCCTCATTATTCCCGCCTTGACTCTTACTCTCATCCTCCTGCGCATCAACACATTGATTACGCTCGCAATCTCGGCCCTCGCCGGAGCCGCCGGAGTCTTCATCTTTCAGAATGGGTATCCTGCGGCCTCGCTGCTAAAAGATGTCGTTCTCGGCCATACAGCCTCCGCTGAAAACGAACTCCTCTCATCGTTGCTCTCCACGGGGGGTATCCTCGGCATGCTCCCGACCGTGATGCTCGTGATATGCGCCATGATATTCGGAGGCGTTATGATGGGCACGGGATTTTTAGGCATTCTTTCAAACCGACTCGGAAGACGGCTAAAAACACGTGGAACTATTGTGAGTGCTACCGTGGCGGGAGGACTGAGTGCCAACGCCTGCACCGCCGATCAATATCTATCGATAATAATCACGGGAAATATGTTCAAGGGCCTCTACCGCAAGCAAGGGCTAGAGAACCGTCTCCTGAGCCGTACCGTTGAGGACTCCGTCTCTGTCACCTCCGTTCTCATCCCCTGGAATTCGTGCGGCGTGACCCACTCAGCCGTCCTCGGAGTTGCAACCACGATCTACTTTCCCTTCTGCGTGTTCAACTACATGTCGCCCGTAATGTCAATCCTTATGGCGCGCATAGCGAACATAAAAATGAAGAACTATCGACTCAATCGAAAAAAAGTTGTAATTTCGCAACCATGAGTAGAATCTGCTTCATATATCCGGAACTCCCCACCGCTCCGCGCGATGGGGCGGAGATATATGAAGCTGACTTAAGAAGCGTTATGGGAAGCATCCCGAACACGTCAGTCGAATCCGCAACTCCTGACACTCCCATCGCCTCCCGCCCCGACATAGCCGTTGTCAGCACGCGCCACGCCGCCAAAATCCTCCCGGCGGCCCTCAAATTCCGACTCCGGGGCACGACCCTCCTCGCCGTCCACCATCATTCAGCATGGCGCCAGCAACAGGGTCGCAGGAAATGGCTCGGAGCAGCCGCCGAAAAAATTCTCCTTCACCTCGCTTCCCGCATCGTGCTCCCAAGTCCATTTATGCACGCCACTCTCCTTTATTCCTTTTCTCCCGACAAATTATTGCTCTGGAAAATCCCCTTCGAGAAGGGAGTGTTGCCGGAAGTGACCCCGGAGCGGGGCCGGCTCATCTATGTAGGCACGATTGAGCCACGCAAAGGGCTTGAATATCTGCTCCAATCCCTATCCATCCTGCGCGACAAGCATCCGGAAATCCATCTCGACATAATCGGACGCACGGTCGATGAAGAATATGCCGCCGGACTTCGTGCGCAGGCTGCCGAAAATCAACTTGACGTCGAATTCCACGGATTCCTCGACGACATCGAAAAAGACCGCCTCCTCCGGCGCGGATGGCTTTTTGCCTTCCCTTCGCTGCTTGAAGGCTTCGGGATGGTGCTTGCCGAAGCCCAGCGTTATTCCCTTCCCATTGTCAGTTTCGACAATTCGGCGATGCCTTACACGGTAAAGAACGGCGTCAACGGTCTGCTCTGCCCCGACCGCGACTCGGCGGCCATGGCGCGCGCAATCAGTCGAATCCTTTCCGACGGTGAACTGCGGTCGCGCCTTGCGGCCGGCTCCGGTGCCGGGGCGCGCACCCGCTTCAGCCACGACGATTTCCGCCGCGTTGTCACGCGCGACACGCGCGCCCTTCTCCCCAAAGATTGACCCTCTCGCCCTTCGCAATATGCAGCTCTATATTTACGTTATAGAGTGTATATGAACACAGAGAAAAAACTCGTTTTTGCAACAAACAATAATCACAAACTTCAGGAGGCGCGCCAAATCATAGGGGATGCCTTCTCGATTGTTTCCCTTTCTGAAATCGGATGTCATGACGACATTCCCGAAACTGCCGACACGCTCGAAGGGAATGCTCTGATGAAAGCACGCTGGGTAAAGGAACGCTATGGTTATGACTGCTTCGCCGACGACACGGGCCTGATGGTCGATGCGCTCGGTGGTGCGCCCGGGGTGCTCAGCGCCCGCTATGCCGGCCCGGGTCATGATTCAGCGGCCAATATGAAGAAACTTCTATCCAATATGGAAGGACAAGAGAATCGCAAAGCTCATTTCTCCACGGCCATCGCCCTTCTTGCCGACGGCGAGGAACATATCTTCGAAGGGCGCGTGGAAGGCTCAATCTCCGACCATCCCTCCGGCAAGGAGGGGTTCGGTTATGACCCCGTGTTCGTTGCCGACGAAAGCGGACGTCCCTTTGCTGAAATGACTGCCGACGAGAAAAACGCTATTTCCCATCGCGGACGCGCCATGCGCAAGCTGCGCGATTTCCTCCTTTACGGAATCACCATGCTTTTCCTTCTCCTCCTGCCCGCAGTTGGCGGACGGGCGGAAAGTTGGCGCCACCATCCCTCCTACAGCGGTTTCCAGCCAAGAATCATCGACACTCCGAAACACACCTACTTCCTCTGTGAAGCCGAAGTGTATGTCATGACCAACAAGGCGGTAAATCTTCATAACCTTTACATTTTCCGATATGACAAGGAGGCCGACGAGTTCCGTGCGGTCAACGACGGCGGTCTGCTGAAGGCGAATGTCGCGCGTGCCGCCGAATATGACTTCGAGAAACGCCGCCTTGTCGTGGCGTTCCCCGACGGATCCATCTCCCTGCTCGACGACAACGGCGACTCCACGATCATCCCCGCCCTGCAGCTCACCGGCGCCGATATCAACAAGGAAATAAACGCCATTACTATCCAGCCCGGATCAAACGAAATCCTGCTCTCAACCAATTTCGGCTATGTCGTGGTCGACAAAGAGAAAAAGGAAATCTCCACATCCCGAAACTTCCATTCCAAAATCATGGACACGGCCCGCTTCAACGGCAAAACCTACGTGGCCACGGAAAACCAACTCTATGTCGGTCCGAACTCGGCCAAGAGCTTCGGGGAAATGGAACTACTCTCCGATTTTCCTCATCCGCGGCGACTCGTTCCGGTCGGCAACCGTCTGTTTGTCAACCATCTTAACAGCGGTATGAACTGGATTGTCATGCTTGAGCCCGATGGCGACAATTATCGCGCGACCCAGATGTCCAATCAACCCGAAACCGGATTGGAGGTCGCTCCCTACGGTCTACTGATCAATGGGCGCGGTCGCCTGCGAAAGCTCGACGCATCCAAAAACTTTGAGGAAACTTCCGTTTATCTCAAGGATCCCGACATGCGGATGGTGGCCGGCACTTCCGACTTCAGCAACGTATGGTTCAGCCACGACAAGAAGGGCTTCACGCTCAAGAAAGCACCCGCCGACCCTTACGGCGACTGGACCGTGATCAAGGATGAATTTCTACCCAATGTGTCAAGCGTGTTCATTTCCACGGCCATGCTCCACACTTCCGACCTCGGAATGCTCGTCAACAACCACGGCATCGACTCCAACTTCACCCCCGACTATTACGAACAGTCCGACCTTCTTTGCGCCCTTAAGGATCTCGAATGGACTCCGCTCGCTCCCGCTTATACAGCTCCCGATGCAGGTTTCATCCATTACCTTCCCGACGGCATCGCCCGCGATCCGCGAAACCCCTCTCATATCTATACAGGCTCCGCACAGAACGGCCTGCTCCGAATTGACCTCGACAATCCGGAGAAATCCCTGCATTTCTCCCATACGTCGGATGCCGATCATAACAACCCCCGCTTCGTAAAAGTCGTTGACGACGACCCGACCAATACTTTCTACCATTACGCCGTGCTTAACTCCCCGGCATTTGACGCCGCCGGCAATCTCTGGATGATTCACATGGATCCCGTGAAGCGCAACCTCGGCGAACTCTATTACGAACTTTGGGCCTGGACGCCGGAAGCCCGTGAGGCAACCCGCGACTCCCAATCCTTCAAACCTTTCATAAAGTTCCCGGTCAGAAACTCCGAGGTCAACCGTCTGATGCGCTGCATTCCCCTTCTCTATTCCTCCCACCGCAATATCGTGGTGGCCTACGGAGGAGCAACCAACTCTGAAATCGCTATCTACGACCATAACGGAACGCTCTCGAACACCGCTGACGACAAACTGACCCGCATCTCGAAGGCCCGCGACCAGGATGGACAGGAATTGGAGCTCGGAACTGTCAACTGCTTCTTCGAGGATCCCTCCGGACTGCTCTGGGTCGGAGCCAACAACGGTCTTTTCACAATCAACATCGACGAGGCTCTCGCCGACGGCCAGACGATACGCCGAATAAAAGTGAGCCGCAACGACGGCACAGGCCTTGCTGATTATCTTCTCAACAATACGCGTGTCAATTCAATAGCCCGCGACGGAGCCGGCGATATGTGGTTCGCCACAACCGGAGGCGGTCTCGTGCGCACATCTTCCGACGGCCGCGTCGTGAAAAAAACCTACACGCCATCCAATTCAGAACTCCCTCATCTCACGGTCCATGGCCTCGGTTACAATCCCGACACGCACTCAATGATGGTCTCCACGGCAGGCGGTCTGTGTGAAATCTACATCGACGGCGCCGGTAACAGCGACAGCGACTACTCAGCCCGCGTTTATCCCAATCCGGTTCGCCCCGGATTCAGCGGATATGTCGTGATCGATAGCCTCCCCGAGGATGCATACGTCAAAATCACGGACGCATCCGGCACGGTCCGCAAAGTGCTCGACCAGGCCATCGCCGGAGAAACCCGCTGGGATGTCACCGACATGAGCCATAACCGCGTGCCCGCAGGAGTCTATTTCGTGATTGCCACTTCCGGACCTGATTCTTCCGACTTCAGTAAGGTTCAGAAAATTCTGGTGGTTAACTGATTGACGGCAGCCTCAAGGAGCCGTTTTGCCGTCTCCCGAAAAAAATATTATCTTTGTTCCGAAAATGAAACGTATATTCCTCTGCATAGTCACAGGCTTAATTACCCTTGCAGCCTCGGCGCTCGATCTCAAGGTGACACCCGGCACGCTCCGTAACGAACTTACGGCCCTCACCTCCACGACCGACGAGGCTGTAAGAATCTCGGGCGAGGCAAATGTCACCGACCTCGTCCTGCTGCGCGAACTCCCCGCCGGAGTCCGCACGCTCGACTTGTCAGGACTTCAAATTGTCGCTTACACTTATCAACAGGGGGGCTACATGAACCGACTCTCCTACGAGGCTAACGAGATTCCGCCTTATATGCTCTTCGGCACTCACATCAGCAAGCTGACCCTGCCTGCCGGAGTGACCCGCATCGGCGACGCGGCTTTTGGCCTCACTCCCCTCGACTCCTTCACTACCCCCGCGACGCTCGAGACCCTGGGAGACTACGCCTTCAGCGGCTGCACCGCCCTGAAGGAAGTGGAATTCACCCGGCCCGTAAATCTCGGTAAAGGGGGATTCCGAAACTGCCGAAACCTTATCCGCGTCCGTTTCGGCTACGATCCGCTTGAAATCCCGGCCTCTTTCTTCGAGGGTTGTTCGTCGCTTCAGACCGGAGTTCCCGCATCGGTCAGCATCGTCGGCGAACGCGCCTACCGGGGTGCCGGCCTCAGCGAAGTCGACCTCTCGAACGTGTCGGCAGTCGGCGACTACGCATTCGCCGACATGAAAGGGCTCCGAAACATCATCATCCCCCGTTCACACGACGTTGTCTACGGAATCGGAGCATTCTCCAACGACCCCGAACTGAACGACCTCTCTGACTGGGCCGGAAATATCCCCGACCTTCTTTTGGCCCACTCCTCGACGTCGGGACGCAACAACGTTTTCCTCAACACTCCGGAAATCGGCGAGGGCGCGTTCGCCAACAATATGAGCATCGACTCGCTGCGTCTTGGAAAGGATGTAGGCCTGATTCGGGCTCACGCATTCCGCAACGTTAAGTCGCTCAGGGAAATCAACACCGTGTCGCTCAACAAGAACGTCCCTGCCGCCGACCTTCTCTCCTTCTCCGGACTCGAAGGGGACGACGGCAGATACGACATATCTCTTCTGGTCGCTCCCAACAGCAGCAGCTTCTGGGAAGAACATCCTGTCTGGGGTCTTTTCACAATTTCCGAAGCCACCGGGCTTGACGACCTCAAAGAGGATACCGGAGGCGAGATAAGCATCTCGCTCCATAACGGCACAATTGAAATCATAGCCCTCTCTCCGATAGAGAATGTAGAAATTTTCACAACTTCCGGCATGACGCTCCTCAGCGCCACTCCCGGCACGACCCGATTCTCCGCCGACGATCTTCCCTCTGCGGAAGTGCTGGTCGTGAAGGTTGAAGCCGGAAACTCTGTGAAAGTAACTAAACTGCGCTAAGTAATCAATGAACCTGACCCCGATAGCCCGACCGGCCCTCGTGGCTCTTGCCCGCCGCAGTGACAACTGGACGGAAAACGGACCTGAAATACAGCTTCTGCAACTCAGAAGCCTGCTGAGACGAGCTGCCCACACTGAAATGGGGCGGCTCTACGGCTTTTCTGACCTCGCTCGCATGCGCGACCCCAGGGCCGAATTTGCCCGCCGTGTCCCCTTGCGTTCTTTCGAAGATATCCGTCGCGATGTGATGCGTATGATTGCCGGACAGCAGGATATTCTCTGGCCCGGCGTCTGCCGCCATTTTGCCCAATCCTCCGGCACATCCGGAGGAAAATCGAAATACATTCCTATTACGGATGATTCGCTCCATCGTTGCCATTATCGGGGAGCCGCCTATAGCGTAGCCCATTATTTGCGCATCAATCCCCGCTCTCGGATGTTTTCCGGAAAAGGACTGATTCTCGGGGGATCGTTCGCCAACGAACTCAACCTTCCCAATCCCGACGTGAAAGTCGGCGACCTGAGCGCAACCCTTATCGACCGCATCAACCCCGCGGCCAATATGTTCCGCATCCCCGACAGAAAGACGGCCCTTCTCCCCGACTGGCGCCAGAAACTTCCGGCCATAGTCAAAGCCTCGGTCAATGCAAATGTCACGAACATCTCCGGAGTCCCCTCCTGGTTCCTGACGCTTCTGAGGAATGTCATGGCCGAAAAGGGGGTGGAAACAATCTCCGAAGTGTGGCCGAACCTTGAGGTCTTCTTCCATGGCGGAATCTCCTTCGAACCTTACCGCGAAATCTACCGCGCCATTACCGACCCCGCGAAGATGCACTTTATGGAGACCTACAACGCCTCCGAAGGATTCTTCGCCGTGCAGGACCGCCCCGAACCGGGTCCCCTGCTTCTTCTCCTCGACAACGACATCTATTATGAATTTATTGATGTTGAAGATCCGGAGGCAACCCCCGTCGGAATCGAAGGTCTTGATATCGGAAAAGTTTATGAGATGGTCATCACGTCAAGCTGCGGTCTGTGGCGCTATCGGATCGGCGACACGGTGAGAATCGAGTCGCTCGCTCCCGTCAGAATCAGGATTGCCGGAAGGACAAGCAGCTTCATCAATGCTTTCGGCGAAGAGCTTATGCAGGATAATGCCGACCGCGGAATCGCCGAAGCATGTCAGGAGCATGACGCCGAAGTCGAAAACTACACGGTTGCGCCCGTGTTTGCCTCCGGCAAACGCCGCGGACGCCATCAATGGCTTGTCGAATGGATTCGCGAGCCGAAAGACCCCGAGGCGTTCGCCATGTCACTCGACAAGTCACTGCGCCGTCTCAACTCCGACTACGACGCAAAGCGCAACAACACCATTTTCCTTGACCCGCCGGAAATCGTGACCATTCCCAGGGGCACGTTCGACCGCTGGCTTGCCACGGTCGGCAACCGTAAACTCGGCGGTCAGAAGAAAATTCCCCGCCTTGCCAACGACCGCCATGTCGCCGACGCCGTCCTTGCGCTGGCAAGCGAAGTGAAGTCTGATTAACGTAATGGAGATGCCTAACGTAGAGATTCCGACCGCGCACAGCGCGGGACTCGACCAACTGTTTTCATTCAATCTCTCCGAGCCTGTCTGGATTCTGTTCGGACTCGGAGTATTGTTCGCATGCCTGGCAATAACGATAGGATGGCATGGACCCTTGATTTTCTCATCCACCGCCGTCAGACCCGTCGAGGAGGATGAGGAATCTGACGAGGAGGTTGAAAACCGGGCCCCGGCCTTGCCCACGGAAGACCTTCCCAAGACTTCCGTAATAGTCTTTGCCCAAGCCGAGGAAGAGGGTCTCGAATGTTGCCTCGGCCAGCTCATGCAGCAGGTCCATCCCGATTTCGAGGTCATCGTCGTTTGCGACGGAACCCACGAATCGGCCCGTATCCTTCAGGAACATTTCTCAACAATGTTCCCCGGAGTCTACATCACGTTTATCCCCCCCGGCTCACACAATCTCAGCCGACGCAAACTCGCCATCACCATAGGAGTCAAGGCCGCCAAAGGAGAAGTCATACTCACGACCGAGACAAATATCCTCATTCCCTCCCGGACCTGGCTCAGCGATATGTCAAGACCTTTCAAAGATCCCTCGGTCAGCCTGACACTCGGACCAACCAGAATGGATTTCAGCGAATTGAAAGGCCTTGGAAGATGGTACAGACAGTTTGACGAAACCTTGACCGACGCCCGCTGGATAGGAAACGCCATAAATGGAGCCGCCTACCGGGGCGACGGATTCAACCTCGCCTTCCGTCGCGAGGTCTTTTTCCGCCATAAAGGTTATGCCGGAAGCCTTTATCTCCATTCGGGCGACGACGATCTCTTCGTCCAGGAAATATCAACTTCCCGCAACACAGTTGCCGTCACCGGGTTGTGCAATCTCATCACGACCTACTGGTACGGCGCCGCCAATCGCGTCTGGACCCTCCGGAAGGCGCGCTATTCCTTCACCTCCCGCTGGCTGAGAAAAGGACCCTTTATCCGCGCCGGCTTCGCCTCACTCTGTCAATGGCTCGTTCCCGGATTCGGCGTCGCAGCCGCTCTTCTTGCGCTCCCCTCGCTTGCCGGAGTTATCCTCGCCCTTCTTCTCCTTATCATATTCTGGGGCATCGAGATTGCAATCTATCGTAAGATAGCTCTCCGCCTCGGCGCAGTCAGGCTCTTCTGGGCGCTTCCTTTATTCCTCATGGCCCGACCGATTGTAAACTCCATTTTCCGCTTCGACCATCGCGAAAGCAACCGGAAAATCTTTACATGGCAACGTTGAGCCTCCTTAACCCTTCCCTTCGTAAAAACAGACAAGATGTCGAAAAATAAACTTAAGAAATTCGCCGATATGAATGAGTTCGGCTGTGTCCATCAATATCCGCGCGAAGAACTTCTCCGAACCGGGTTCCCATATTTCGGGAAATGGAATGAGGAAGTATTCTCATCGGCCGGACCTATCGTGCTTGAATTAGGATGCGGTCGTGGAGAATACACCGTCGGGCTTGCCCGCCATGACGCCTCCCGCAATCATATCGGCATCGATATCAAAGGAGCCCGAATGTGGACCGGCGCCTCCGAAGTGGAGCGCGAAGGAATCAAGAACGCCGCTTTCCTGCGCTGCGAAATCGAAAACATCACGCGCTTCTTCGCCCCCGGAGAAGTCGAACAAATATGGATCACATTCCCCGACCCGCAGATGCAGAAGACTCGCAAACGTCTCACATCGACCCGATTTCTGGAAATGTATCGACAGATTCTCCGGCCGGAAGGCATCATCAACCTCAAGACCGACTCACCTTTCCTTTATGAATACACGCGCCGTCTCGTTAAATTGAACGATATGGAGGTGATTGTCGACACGGATGACCTCTACGGCAGCGGAAAAGCCGACCCTGTCGAGAGTATCAAGACCTATTATGAACAACAATGGCTCTCGCGCGGAAAGAAAATCAAGCTCCTGAGCTTCCGGCTGCCCGCCGAAGGCCCCCTGAAGGAACCCGAGACCGACGACATCCCGCGCGATGACTACAGATCTCAAGCCCGCCGCGCAAACAGTGCCAACCGGAAAACCCCTCTCCCCGAATCAGAAGAATAAACCTTAACAAGTCAGACTATGGCCACACTATATCCCAATCTCATCCTCGAAACGTTGCGCGGGGTTCGCTATCCGGGCAACGGCAAGAACGTCGTTGAACTCGGCATGATTGAAGATGACATCCGCATCGACGGCAACAATGTCAGCTTCTCAATGATCTTCGACAAACCGACCGATCCTTTCATCAAGTCGGTTGTCCGCTCCGCCGAGGCTGAAATCAACCGCGTTCTCGGCCCTGAAGTTGAAATCAAGGACCATATTGCGGTGAAATATCGTCAGCCAGTCGTGGAGAAACCGAAAATGCTCCCCGGAGTGAAGAATATCATCGGCGTGAGCTCCGGTAAAGGTGGCGTCGGGAAATCGACAGTAGCCGCCAATCTCGCCGTGGCTCTCGCAGCCGCCGGCCACAAAGTCGGCCTGCTTGACGCCGACATATTCGGCCCGTCGATGCCCAAGATGTTCGGAGTCGAGGATGAACAGATATATATGGTCAACAAAGAAGGTCGCGACTGGATCGAACCCATCGAGCGTTATGGCGTCCGCATGCTCTCGATCGGCTTCCTTGTCGACAAAGAGAAACCCGTGCTTTGGCGCGGCACGATGGCCAGCAATGCCCTCCGGCAACTGATTTCCGACGCATGGTGGGGAGAGCTTGACTACTTCCTTATCGACATGCCTCCGGGCACTTCCGACATTCACCTAACACTCGTCCAGAGCCTCGGTATCACCGGTGTCGTTGTTGTGACAACACCCCAGGAAGTGGCGCTCGCCGATGCCCGCAAAGGAATCGCGATGTTCACCGACCCCAAAGTAAACGTTCCGATTCTTGGATTAGTGGAAAACATGGCCTGGTTCACACCCGAATCCCATCCTGATGAGAAATATTATATCTTCGGGAAAGATGGCGGCAAAGAACTGGCGGAAAAAGAGGGAGTCGAGCTCCTGGCCCGCATTCCGCTCGTGATGGGAATCCGCGAAAAAGCCGACAACGGCTCTCCGGCAGCCTGCAAATTGCTTACGGACCCGGCAGATGCAGACGCGGAAGCCCTGGCTTTCGGCGCTCTTGCCGACGCCGTGATCGGAGCTGTCGCACGCCGTAATCAGGACCTCCCCCCGACAGAGGCTGTTAAAATGAAACATTAACGCATTCCGTTAGGCCATTACACGGATTTTTTATTAATTTTGCATTTTGGAGCTGCCGAATATGATCCCGTTGATCAGATTCATGCTCCCGAACATCAATGTCGAAAACGAACTCCATAATATCACCGAACTCCGCCCAAACGGAAGATTTCGTAGACCTGTCGGTACTCGTGCCGGTCTACGGAGTGGAACGCTATATCCGAAAGTCGGCGGAATCTCTTTTTGCCCAGACGCTTAAAGAGGGGATAGAGTTTATTTTCGTCGACGACTGCAGTCCCGACCGCAGCATGGAGATTCTGCAGGAAGTTGTCAGCAACCACCCCGAGAGAGCCGGTCAGGTAAAGATTCTGCGCAGGAGTGAAAACGGCGGTTTGGCGGCGGCAAGACTGAGCGGGCTGGAAATCGCGCGTGGAGAATATGTGATTCATTGCGACAGCGACGACTGGGTCGAGCCCGAAACCTACGAGACCATGCTCTCCGCAGCTCGCGAAAAAGAGGCCGATGTGGTCGTGTGCGACTATGTCGCCGAATTTCCACGCGAAAGCAAGGCGTTCCCCCAGAATCCGGGCGAAAATCCTCACCGGATGCTTGCCCGATTGCTTAACGGCACGCTCCACTGCAGCCTCTGGAACAAGCTGGTACGCCGCGATCTATATAGTCGCCTTCCTTTTGTTTGGGAAAAAGGCATCAATATGTGGGAGGATGTGATGGTGTTGCCCCGTCTGGTCTATTTTGCAAGGGGAATAGCTTACGTTCCGCGACCTTTCTACCATTACAACCAGCAGATGGCCTCCGCCTACACGCGCAGTCGGAAGCCTGAAATGGCCGACCAAATTCACCGCGCATGGCAAACGGTTGACACCTTCATTTTAGGACGCCCCGACGGGATGAGTCATTCAAGCGAACTTGAAGCCTTCCGCACGCGGGCCCTTTACAGCGTGCTGACACGTTCCGAACGCGAACGCCGCCCCGCGATGATCGAAAAATTCCGCGAAGGAGCGCTCCACTGGCCGCCGTCCAACATCCCCTTCGGGCGTTTCGACAGAATGGTGTTCCGTCTGCTGATTAACGGCCATAACCGCACGGCTGACTTCCTCTTATCATGTCGGGAAGCAGTCAAGAAATTACTCAGAGGAAAAAGCCGATGATCTGGATTCTGATTCTCATCCTCTGTGCGATAGGGATTTGCTCTGCAATCGACAACAATCCCGAGAAACCTAACCACTGGTTAAGGATAAGCCTCTTCATATTGTTGGCCTTCATCATCGGCATCCGCCACAAGGTCGGAATCGACTATGATGTTTACGTCGAGCTTTTCGAGCGACCTAACAGTTATCGAGCAGGATTCGTCGAGCCGCTCTGGATATGGCTTAACAAAACGCTCGCGGGGTTGAGCTACAGGCCGCGAATGTTCTTCGTAGTATCGGCCGCCTACACGATGTTCGCCTTCTACAAGGGAATCGAGAAGGATTCAAGAGCTTTTTATATCTCGACCCTATTCTTCGTCCTTTTTGGATTCTATTTCGAGACGGCCAACACCGTGCGTCAGTGCGCCGCGATGGGCACCCTGATGTGGGGATACTCGTATCTGGTGGAAAAACGTTGGATTCCGGCTCTTTTACTCGGCTTTCTCTCCATCAATCTCCACCTGTCGGCCATTTTCGGAGTCATTCTCATTGCTGTCTCATATATCAAAATCAACCGATGGATCCTCTTCAGTCTGCTCATGGCAACGATGGTATTCGGTTCGATGCTGATGGAATTCGCAATGAACGTGATGTTCCCGATTCTCGGAACAATCAACAAATATCAGTATGAGGTCGACCAGTTCGACGCGGGAGTATCTTCAGGTGTGCTCAAATATGTCTACGGAGTACTCGGCACTATCATGATTTTCGCTTGCACCGACATCCGGGAAGATCGGTCGGAAGTGCTGAGGCTTCTCAATCTCACCATCTACGGACTTTGCGTCTACAACACCTTCTACGTATTCCAACCCGCACGCCGGCTCTACACCTACGGATTCATGTTCTCAATCCTGCTGATGCCTCATTTCCTGAGCTATTTCCAGCCAAAGGTCAGATACGGAGTGGCAACTGTCATTACGGCTATCTTCCTCTTCTTCCTCGCAAAGTCCAATCTGGAAGTGGCTTATAATTACGATTTTATTTTCCTATGATTCCCATAGTATTCTCCACCGACCATAATTATGTGATGCCGACCTGCGTCACGATAGCCTCCCTTCTGCAGAGCGGAAAGGAGAACTATGCCATTTATGTGCTTGTGGCCGATGATGTCAACGAGGATGACCGGAGTCTGCTCCGCGATCAGGTCGCGGAACTTTCCGCCGGTTCCATGATTGACTTCCTCTCTATGGGAGGAGCCTTCGATGGTGGGTTTGAAATCAGGGGAATCTCCAAGGCTTGTTATTTCCGACTGCTCATCCCCTGGCTGTTGCCCGACGTCGAGAAGGTGATTTATTCCGATGTTGACATAATTTTCCGAACCGGACTAAAGGAGCTCTACTCGACGGAACTGGGGGAGGATTATTTCGCCGGAGTTGTCGCAAGGGGAAGTGTGAAAACGATGAAGAAACACATCTCCCGGCTCGGCCTCGACCCGGAAGCCTATATAAACTCCGGACTTATTCTCATCAATGCAGCCAAGTTGCGTGAGGATAATATGAAAGAAACCTTCTTGAAACTGGCAGAAAAAAAATTACTCTTTCAAGATCAAGATATTATCAATATCGCCTCCAAAGGGCGAATCCGATTCCTTCCCGAGCGCTGGAACATGTCGCCGGCCTGGCTTGCCGAAGATGTCAAGGCAGGGAAGTGCGACGGAACGACCCGGGGTTGCGTGCTCCATTACAGCGGACTCAAGCCCTGGGAAGCAATGACCTACTGTTGGAATGAATGGTGGGACACGTATAAGGCAACAAAAGTCTACGACCCTACGTTTTCTTATAAGGTAGAATCGCGTATTTTGTCCTACACTTTGACAGCGCGTCGTTTCATGCGCAGTCTTAGCTATAAGATAAAAAATGCATTAGGCTGAAGGTCATAAATAAAGATAACCAAACGTAACCGAATGGGAATCAAATCGCTGATAAAATCAAAGAAAGTCCGCCAGAGCATATTGCGAGCTCTGCGCCGGGTGCCCGGACGCGTGATGCTGCCGCTGCAGTATTACGCCGTGCTCGGCCGCTTTCCCAATATCAGGAAACCCCGCAGGTTTACGGAATGGGTCAACTGGTATAAACTTTACTGGCATGACCCCGCGATGCTCCCACTCACCGACAAGCTGAAGGTCCGCGATTACGTGGCGAAAAAAATCGGTGAAGAATATCTCGTGCCCTTGCTCGACGTCCGACGCGATGCCGCCGACATCGATTTCAGCTCGATGCCGGACGGAATTGTACTCAAAACGACCGACGGCGGCAATGGCGACAACGTGCGCGTCGTCACCAACCGCCAATCGGCTGATATGAAGGCTATCGTAAAGGAAGTCAACTCATGGCGCGACAAATGCTATGCCGACTATTCCCGCGAATGGGCCTACCGCGGCTGCGATTCAAAAGTCATAGTCGAGCCCCTTCTCGTTGACCCTGACAGCGCCGACGGATCGATCGACGACTACAAATTATTATGTTTCAACGGCAAATTCCGGATAATGTGGGTTGATAAGAACCGATATTCCGACCATCGGAGAGGATTCTGGGATGAAAATCTTAAATTCCTTAACGACGTCAGAAGTGATTGTCCGACATTCGAAGAGGAACCAAAACTTCCCGCCAATGTTGCCGATATGGTGCCGCTTGCCGAGAAACTTGCCGAAGGATTTCCCTTTGCCCGGATTGATTTCTACAATATCCGGGGGAAAATTTATTTCGGGGAAATCACCTTCTATCCCTGGAGCGGGTATGTGCAATACACGCCCGACGAATTCGACTTCCGGTTAGGGTCATATTTTGACCGAGGCCTGCTTGAGAAAACTCCTCCCGGTCCGGTCACGAACCCTCCTTCTTTCCCCAAATGAAATGAGAAAGCGGAACATTCAATCTAATTTAAAGAACCATAACTAACGATGACCATAACAGTGCTCATGTCGGTTTACGACAATGAACTTCCCGACCGGCTCGACCGGTCGCTCCGGAGTGTCTGGAGCGACCAGATTCTTCGGCCCGATGAAGTTCTGCTTGTCCTCGACGGCCCGATTCGTCCGGAGCTGATGGCCATCGTGCGCCGTTGGCAGGAAATCATAGGGAGTGCCTTTACTCTGATCAGAAACAAACGGAATCTCGGACTCACCAAATCCCTCAACCGTGGTCTCGACAGAATAAAAAACGACCTTATCGCCCGCATGGACAGCGACGATATCTCCCTTCCTCACCGTTTCCGCGCTCAGCATGACTTCCTTGAAGCCCACCCCGACATAGACGTTGTCGGAGGAAGCATTCAAGAGTTTGACGCCGAAGACCATCTCCGTCCCGTGCGCCATTATCCGACCGACCCGAACGAAATCGCATCGTTCCTCTGCAAAGGTTCGCCTCTCGCCCATCCCTCAGTGATGATGCGCCGACGCATCTTCGACTCCGGTCTTCGTTATGACGATTCATACCCTACGAGTCAGGATGTCGCACTTTGGTTCGAGGCCACCAAGAGGGGCATCAAAATAAGCAATCTTGAAGAAACGACGCTCCTTTACAGAAGTGACGACGGGACAATCAGCCGACGCTCACGAAAAAAGGCCCTTAATGAATTCAAGATTTATATGGAGGGTATCCGCGAACTTCACGGCGTCCGAACCTGGAGATATGTCTATCCGATGGGTCGGCTTATGCTCCGGATGCTCCCAAAGTCAATGATCAAGAAAATATATTACTCAACGTTGCGCACGAAAGTGCTAAGACACAAGGACAAGTAACTCCATGGCTATAATCAACTGGACGGGTAATTATTTTCTCTGCTTCATGATTTCCATCCTCCTTGCCGGACTGATCATCCCCAAGGTGATGAGAATCGCTTTCTCCAAGAAATTGTTTGATGTGCCCGACGAGCGCAAAATCCATAAAGGAGTCGTTCCGCGGTTGGGAGGCGTCTCCTTCCTGCCCGCGATAATGTTCTCATTCTGCGTCGTTGTCGGATACACGATAGGTATAGGCCCGAGCAACGCGGTTACGGCAGAAAACCTTGTGCCCCTGCTCTTCTACTTCTGCGCCACGCTCCTGATATTCCTCGTCGGAATTGCCGATGACCTCATCGGCGTGCGCTACAGCATGAAGTTTCTCTTTCAGATTGCAGCCGGCGCGCTTATTGTCAGTTCCGGTCTCTGGGTTCATGGATTCGACGGCCTCCTGTGGATAGAGAAATTACCCAACTGGCTGGGTTGGATCCTGACCGTGATCTACGGTCTATACATCATGAATGCGATCAATCTTATTGACGGCATCGACGGACTGGCTGCCGGAGTCTCCATGATAGCTCTCGCTTTCTACAGTTATGTTCTCTTCCGGTCGGAGCAATTTCTTTATTGTCTCCTCGCCGGAGCCGCGTTAGGGACGCTCGTGCCATTCTTCTTCTACAACGTGTTTGGACGAGCCGAACGTCGCAACAAGATATTCATGGGAGATACCGGCTCGCTGACAATCGGCACACTCCTCTTTTTTCTCTCCGTCACAGTCTTCAACATTCCGGCAACCAACATAGGGAATGAAAATCTATTCATCCTCGCCGTCGCTCCCGTGATGTTACCCTGTTTCGACGTGGCCCGCGTCTTTATCCACAGAATCCGCCGCGGAACAAACCCATTTCTCCCCGACAAAGGCCATCTCCACCATAAGCTGCTGGCCCTCGGCTTCCCGCAATGGAAAGCTCTCATCTGCATCCTTGTGGCCGACACGGTTCTCGTCGGAGTCAATCTCCTCCTCTGTGCGGTTGTCGACTCAAATTGGCTCCTCCTCGGCGACATCCTCATCTGGACTATCGCCAACATCTGGATCACGGCTGCCATTCGCAAAAGGGAACGTATTACCAATCTCAAACTTTATGATTGAATAATAAGCAACCCCAAAGCGACGTTAAATAATAGATATAATCCGTCAACACAATAACAAGAAATAAACGAATCGCCCTACGCCTTAAAAGAAAGGCACGCGGCAAAAATATAGACATGAATTCTGCGAAGAAACTGATAAGAAACTCCCTTCTGGCAGGCACTCTGCTGATGGCGGGAGGTTGCAGCGTTCCCAAGGAAGTGGCCTACTTCCAGGACACGGACACAGAGACCAAGATGGTGTTCAACGCCGCGCAATCGAATCCGATAAAAATCAAACCGGAAGACAAATTGTCGATAATCGTAAAATCGAAAGATCCCGAGATTTCCAATTTGTTCAATATGCCTATCTATTCGTCGCGTGTCGGCACCAACAATGGCGGACACGCGCAGGCCCAGGCGACCCGCAACTATCAGTATTCGGGCAATGAGGGTGTTGCAGTCTATACAGTCGATCCTCAGGGAGACATTGATTTCCCCGTGATCGGCAAGCTTCATATCGCCGGGATGACTCGCTCCGAACTCGCAGGCTTCATCAAAGGCGAGCTCATGGGCCGTGACCTCGTTAAGGATCCGACAGTCACCGTTGAATTTGCCGGAGCGGCCATCAACGTGCTCGGCGAAGTGCTCAACCCGGGTCGCTTCGAAATCAACCGCGACCATGTCAGCGTGCTCGACGCCCTCGCTATGGCCGGCGACATGACAATCACAGGACGCCGCGATAATGTCCGCGTGATCCGTAAGAACGGCGACACCTTCGAA
>CAMWRW010000035.1 GCA_947176755.1 uncultured Porphyromonadaceae bacterium | reverse complement strand
CACACCGGATTCTGGTTCCGTTTGTGAGAGTTCGAGTCTTTCCAAGGCAACAAAAAAGCAACTTCTTTAAGTTGCTTTTTTTATTATAGCTATTTGTGATTTTTGACAATATTATCACTCCGCCGAGGACGTCCCTAATCTTTTGTAGTCGATGATATTTATATCTCCCGACTTCTTATAAGATTTCCCGTCAGCTCCTCGAGCTTCAATCACGTAATAATATACACCGGATTTCACACTATTCCCACGATACTTTCCATCCCATCCGTCTGTCGGATCAGAGAAATGATATAATTCATTCCCATAACGATCGAAAATCCAACAATTAAAGGAAAGAAGCGACCGAAAGCCTACTTTCCAGATATCATTCACACCGTCACCGTTTGGAGAGAAGGCATTCGGTATTCGCAGATCGGATGCTCCGATAGTAATGTCAAAGGTTTCCGAAAAAGAGGAACAGCTTCCGTCAGAATTACTTCCGATAAATCTGGCATAATAGACTCCCTCTTCTTCAAAAGAAAAATCTATCTCTCTTTCATTAAATCGGAAAAGCAAATTATCAAATGACTCATCTGATGCGATTTGCCATTCGCTATGAATGACTCCATCGGTCACTTCGGCAGAAAATCGAATTTCAGCCGGAGCAGACCCACCAAGCCCTGCAACATCGACATTAATCACATTGCTGCCTAACTCATCATCAACCGGCACATTTAACTGCTCAGCAGACGCATGGACTGCAACACCATTCGGCAAGGAAGCATACGTTGATGCCTCAACGCCAAGGCCCCATTTCTGCAAAAACACATCTCCTGATACGAGTATTTCTGTTGCACAATATAGGGGAGGGGTAATTGATAAGGGAGTGGAAAGATGTGATAGGGTAGAACTGATTTTCTTCAACGCAAATTGAGAATCAGTCCACTCAAGATTATCATAGACAAGATTGATTTCACGACTTAATTCACACGGCCTTCCATCTATGCTATAATAAGTTATAGCGGAACCGTCGCCGTCTACAGTGAGGTTTGTCCTGTCACATTCCTGAGTTTCAGACAGATGTAAGCCATTTAGCTTAAAGTAGTGTTGCGAATAGTCTACAATCCAAATATAATATGGTCGATCACCATCATGAATAATATATCCGCAATCTCCATTGGGGCTCTTGACTATAGTGTAACCATCGGAATATTCGGTAGACAGCGGTTTACTGAATCCTCCTCCGAGATTACTAAAAATTTCAACATCCAGCTTATTATTAGACGCTATCTTTAATTCAGAAATTTCAGAAGAATTAAATGCCACAAACAGAGCGTCCAATCCTGAGGATTTTTCCGGAGTTACCGATATAACCTCTCGATTCTGTCCGGAAAACGAAATCTCGGCAGACGACATATACATCACCGGGAAAATAGCCGAAATTATAATAATTGGTTTCACCTTACTTAAATGGCCCATGAAGAAAACAATATGAGAAATTTAAAATCTAATCGACTAATATATCCATAGGAATACCATGCGAAGCATCACATATGAAATTCTCTTTTAAAACGTATATGAAGTTGGGATATTTTATGGTCGGCTTCGATTCCTATCCGGGACTTATGATCATAATAATAGAATCACACGTCATATTTCTACAGCTACAAGCATATTAGAATATGAAGTGTGACGTCTATTATTGAGCTTACCGGAACTAAGGTTCAACTCCGGGAATAAAAAATATTATCGGATTGAGCTTTGATTAGATTAATTGAATCCCGGAAACTATATTAATCGAAGTCCTGGCATTAAAGAAATCTAACCCCAAGAATTAGATTTCTCTAATCGATGGTATGACATGAATCAAACCGAAGCATTCCTTACAAATCAAATCAGAGCACAACATTCATAATGAATCAATGCACGCATTCTTAACGAATCAATGCACGCATTCTTAACGAATGAAAGGACAGCATTCCTTACAAATCGAATTGATGCATTATTAACGCATACCAGTAAAACCGAGATAGCTTGAAAGAGGTTTTTTATCTCTATTTAACATAATAGCGATTATGTATTTTTTGAAATATTCGCCATATTCGTCAAAATTTTGATCAGCCTTCATATATTTCTGCCTTTAAGAACTCGGCGGTTGGGGATTTACCTTCAGCAACTGTTTCAGGCGTACCTTCCGCAAGAATAAGTCCTCCGTCGCGTCCTCCATTAGGTCCGAGGTCAATCACCCAGTCTGCTGCTTTCACGACATCCATATTGTGTTCAATCACTACGATAGTATTGCCTTTATCAACCAGACGATTTATCACTTTCAGAAGCACCCTAATATCTTCAAAATGCAGTCCTGTAGTCGGTTCGTCAAGGATAAACAAGGTTTTGCCCGTATCACGTTTAGCCAATTCCGTAGCAAGTTTAACTCTTTGATTTTCACCACCACTGAGCGTGCTTGATGGCTGGCCTAATTTGAGATATCCCAATCCGATTTCCTGTAATACCTTTATTTTACGAAGAATTACGGGGACATTTTCAAAAAATTCAACAGCCTGATTAACTGTCATTTCGAGAACATCTGATATTGATTTCCCCTTATATCTGACTTCAAGAGTTTCGCGGTTATAACGCTTTCCATGACATTCTTCGCAAGGAACCAAGACATCAGGAAGGAAATTCATCTCAATCGTTCGATATCCATTTCCTTTACATGTTTCGCAACGGCCGCCGGAGACGTTGAAAGAAAATCTACCGGGTTTATATCCGCGTATCTTGGACTCCGGGAGTTCAACAAAGAGCTTTCGGATATCGGAGAAGACACCGGTATATGTCGCAGGATTTGATCGCGGTGTGCGCCCAAGCGGTGTTTGATCAACAGTGACTACTTTATCAATGTTTTCTATCCCTTCTACAGATTTATATGGCAACGGTTCTTGCAAAGATCTATAGAATTTCTTGCTGAGAATCGGTTGAAGGGTTCCGTTGATTAGCGAAGATTTGCCGCTTCCGCTTACTCCGGCCACACATATAAACTTCCCCAAGGGAAGATTCAGGTCTACGTTTTTGAGGTTATGGCCTGTAGCTCCCTTGATAGTAAGGAATTTTCCATTGCCTTCTCGTCTTTGTGAAGGGATTTCTATCTTTTTTTCTCCTGACAGATACGAAGACGTAAGTGTGTGAGCATTGCTCATTTGAAGGGGTGTGCCTTGAAAAACCACCTCTCCCCCCTTCTTCCCCGCTCCGGGACCGATATCAACAATATAGTCGGCCTCGTTCATTATATCCTTGTCATGCTCAACGACAATGATTGAATTTCCATTATCGCGCAGCTGCTTCAGACTCTTTATCAATCTGACATTATCCCTTTGATGAAGTCCGATTGAGGGTTCATCAAGAATATACAAGACATTTACCAACTGGGAGCCAATTTGCGTTGCCAGCCTGATTCGCTGGCTTTCACCCCCACTCAATGTGGCACTCGCACGATTCAATGAAAGATAGTCCAAACCGACGTCAAGAAGGAACTTCAGACGACTTCTGATTTCTTTCAAAATTTCCTCTGCAACAACACGTTTCGACTGGTCGAGACGATCTTCAAGGCCCTCGGTCCATTCAGCAAGTTCGCGTATATCCATTGACGCTACTTCCGAAATATTCTTTCCGTCAATATAGAAATGTCGCGCCACGATATTCAATCTTGATCCTTCGCATTCCGGACATGTCGCACGAGAGAAGAACTGGTCGCTCCATTTATTTGCGTCTGAACCTGCATCTTCCGACTGCTGCATCTCGATATACTTCACTATCCCGTCATAGGAATTATTCAAACGCGACATAGATGAAGTCTGTTGGCTGATATCGAGATATTCATCTGTGCCGTTCAGTATATCATCCAACGCATCATCCGGAATAAGACGCACGGGAGTCTTCAAATCAACTCCATACTTTTTACATATTGCTTCAATCTGCCAGAAAATGAGCGAATTCCTATATTTACCGAGAGCTACTATAGCTCCATCATGAATAGACTTATTTTTATCCGGGATGATTTTATCAATGTCCACGAGATTAACATACCCCAAACCCTTACATCTTCTGCAGGCACCTTTCGGAGAATTAAATGAGAAGTCGTGGGGAGCCGGTTCAGGATAGGACAATCCGCTTTCGGGATCCATCAACTCCTGAGAATAATGGTGGATTTCGCCTGTATCGGCATTCATCACCATTAACATTTTGCCTCCTTGGAGAAGGGCATTCTCCACACTATCGCGCAGTCGGGAAGGATCATTCTCCTTCACCTTCAACCGGTCGACTACAAGCTCTACAGAATGATTCTGATATCTATTCAGCTTCATTCCGTAAGTCATCTCCTTAATCTCTCCATCAACGCGTACATATAGATACCCTTTCTTGAGGAGTGTCTCAAAAAGTTCCTTATAATGACCCTTTCTATTCTTAACAATAGGAGCAAGAATCAATACTCTTTGATCCTTGTAGTGGTTATAGATCAAAGAGATGATTTTATCCCTGCTGTATTTTACCATCGGCAAACCGGAAATATAGCTGCGGGCCTCCCCCATTCTGGCATAAAGAAGACGAAAAAAGTCATAAATTTCAGTAGTTGTGCCAATTGTGCTTCGAGGATTCCGATTGATAGTTTTCTGCTCGATACTTATCACGGGACTCAGCCCCGTGATTTTATCCACATCAGGGCGTTCCAGCATTCCCATCATATTTCGCGCATAAGATGAGAACGTTTCGATATAGCGACGTTGCCCCTCTGCAAATATAGTATCAAATGCAAGAGAAGATTTGCCACAACCGCTCAAGCCCGTGATAACAGTCAGTGAATTGTGAGGAATCGTGACATCAATATTTTTTAAGTTATGGACTCTCGCACCATAAACTTCTACAGATTCATTGGGCGTAATAACAGCTCCCTTGGTCATATCTTGAACTAAATAATATCTTTTTATATCATGAATCCCAAACACAGGTTCATGAGGTCATTCTGTCAAAATGCAACATTGACTAATATTATAACAAATAATGTGCCACAATTATTGACTACCCAACTAAAGCCGTCCCACATGTGGCACACGCATTCTTACGGATAAAAAATGATTGCCATAAACCGGCAATCAAACCAAAGACTATAATTATTGTTAATAATATAAACGATAACTCTAAAAAGCAAAAATAAGATGGCTGAAATAAAATTTGCAGGGAATCCAGTTCATACCGTTGGGAATCTTCCTGAAGTGGGCTCGGTTGCACCCGATTTTGTTCTTGCAAAACAAGATCTGAGCGATTTAAAATTGTCAGATCTTAAGGGCAAACGAGTCGTGCTCAATATTTTTCCGAGTCTTGACACTGATGTTTGCGCTGCAAGCGTCCGCCGCTTCAATGTAGACGCATCCTCTCTGGATAATACAATTGTAGTGTGCGTTTCAATGGACCTCCCCTTCGCCGCCACAAGATTCTGTACCGCAAACGGCATTGAAAATGTGATCACAGGGTCCGGTTTTAGATCCGACTTCGGCAAAACCTACGGAATTAGCATTGCTGAAGGCCCATTCAAAGATCTTTACGCGCGCGCACTCGTTGTAATTGATGAAGAAGGGAAAGTGATTGCAACAGAACTTGTTGAAGAAATCACAAACGAACCCGATTACTCAGTTGCAGAGAACGTGCTGAAATAGTTATGTCAGTTTGCGATGTAAATTAAGATTTAATGTTAAATTTGCACATTGTAAAAAAGTAATAAAAATGGCAGTAAACAAAAGAGAATTCAAAAAATACGCGGATGCTCTCGGCGCGTCTGTAATTGAAGAAATGATCCACTACTATTACAATGTTGAAGGAGTGGATAAGGACAAAATTGCTAAAGGCATGGAAACTGTTCTCGGAGCAGTTGCAAAAGCTAAAAATAACGCCAACGTTTTCTTTGACCGTGGAGCCCGTTCTTTTGAGTCACTTGAGGATTATTCAAAAGCAAAACGCGCATTCTTCCGTCAACTCTTCAAAAAGATAGAGAATGAGTTTGATGCTGAAGTAAACGAGGGCATCAAACTTTTCAACGAAGCAATTCCTGAAAACGTTCGCATCCAGAATAAAGCGATAGCTGCAGAGTAAGATGAACATTTGGGGTAGAATATTATCCTGGTTTGGCTGGAAGGTAGAGATTACTGCTCCAAGACGCGACAAATGTGTCATCTGCGTTGCGCCCCATACTTCCAACTGGGATTTTCTACTTGGTCTGGCAGCATATAAGTCATTGGGAAGGGAAGCCAATTTCCTTATGAAGGAATTTTGGTTTTTCTTCCCTTTTAATCTTATCTTAAACAAGCTCGGGGGGATTCCTGTTCCTCGAAAAAGCACGGGGGGAGCGCTTGTCAGTCACCTGATAGATGACTTTAAATCGCGGCCTTATATCAACCTTGCCGTAACGCCTGAAGGCACAAGATCAAAACGCAAGGACTGGCGTACAGGTTTCCTCAGGATAGCATACGGAGCAGCGGTGCCTATTCAACTTGGTGTGATTGATTATTCTACGAAAAAGATTCTTATTGAAAAGGAAATTTTCCCTACCGGGAATCTTGATGCTGATATGCTGACAGTTAAGAATTATTACACTAAGTTTCAGCTTGCGGGAAAATATCCTGATAAATTTGCGCTATGATTTTCGTAAACCTTAAAGTGGCGCTTGCTCCTATGGAAATTCAATGGGGTGAGAAATCAGCCAACATTGACAAACTCGAGCAGATTGCCGACAAACTTCATCCTGAAACTGATCTTCTCATTGTGCCGGAAACTTTTTCAACCGGATTCCCTACCACAAAGGATAAAGAGGAAATTCGAGTTATCGCAGAAAAAAATTCCGGAGAGACAATAGAACGGGTAAAGCAAATTGCGCGTAAACATCAGATTGCAATAGCCGGAAGTTTCATTGCCGACACGGGAGGCTCTCTTTCAAACCGCGCATTTTTTATCGAGCCCTCCGGAGAAGAAGTATTTGCAGATAAGCGACATCTTTTCAAGATGGCCGGCGAAGACAAATTATTCTCTCCGGGTTATAATCGCCTCTCGGTCAGATATAGGGGTTGGAATATCGCTATGATAGTCTGTTATGATATCAGATTTCCCGTATGGTGCAGAAACAAAAATAACGAATACGATCTGCTGATTGCAACGGCTAACTGGCCGGTTGCGAGAGTAGCGGCATGGGATACGCTTCTTAAGGCAAGAGCCATTGAAAATCTCGCTTATGTTGCAGGCGTCAATTGCAAAGGCACAGACAACAATGGTTTTGAATACAATGGCTCCTCCGCTCTATACGACTTTAAAGGGAAAGACATTTCAGTCCATACAGATGATGGGATTCTATATGCTTCACTGGACATGGAAACCCTTACAAAATTCAGGGAAAAATTTCCCGCGTGGCAAGATGCTGACCCTTTCAACCTTGCTTAAGATAATAAGTTGTTACCCAGATTTATAAATAATTCCCCATATCGCGCTATGCAATATGGGGAATTTTTAGTAACTTCGCGTAGGAATGTGCAAAAATTCTAAAGGTATGAAAACATCTTCGATATTTGGAATTGTCCTACTGGCTATCCTGTGGATATGGCTTGCGTGGGCCATTCTCGCCTCGAATGGGATCACGCTTTACAACCTCATCATCGTGGCCATATCGGGGATCATTGTTTTCGTGCCGCTTTATCGCAAATTTTCAACTAACAAGAAGAAAGATTCCGATAAACGGATTTAATCTGATGTCGATAGACTGCTGCATTCTCTAATTAAACATCCCATGGATACGCACCCACTCAATAATTTGAAGTCCTCCCCTTTCCCAATTCTTGATTCCATTCAAGATCCTGCAGATCTCAGGAAACTCCCCGAAGATCAGCTCCCGGCATTATGTTCCGAGATTCGACAATACCTTATTGAGACACTTTCCGTCAACCCCGGACATTTCGGATCAAGTATGGGGGCCGTTGAAATAATCGTTGCCCTTCATTATGTTTTCAACACTCCGGAAGACCATATCGTTTTCGATGTCGGACATCAGGCGTATGCCCATAAACTATTGACTGGACGTAAGGAACAATTCCAACATCAACGAACTCTCAACGGACTCAGCGGATTTCCATTCCCTGCAGAGAGCAAATATGACACTTTCGTTTGCGGACACGCAGGGAACTCTATTTCCGCTGCTCTTGGAATGGCAATCGCCGACGAAACCTCTCCTTCAAATTCATGTAGAAAAACTGTCGCACTAATCGGAGATGCATCTATCGGAAACGGGCTTGCATTCGAAGGCCTCAATAATGTTTCCAACTGCCCGAACAACCTCCTTATCGTCTTGAACGACAATGATATGTCTATTGATGATAATGTAGGGGCATTACACAGGTATTTATCCGATATAACCACTTCCAAACGTTACAACCAGTATCGTTTCAGGCTCTACAGAATGTTTAGGAAAGCCGGCCTTATAGAAGATAAGGGGAAAGGGATGATGCTAAGGTTCAGCAATGCATTGAAATCTTTGATCTCTCAGCAACAGAATATATTTGAAGGCCTAAATATAAGATATTTTGGACCGGTAAACGGGAATGACGTCATAAAACTTGTCAAGGTTTTGCGCGACATCAAAGAAATGAAAGGTCCCCGACTTCTACATATACGGACAGTTAAAGGAAAGGGATTCCAACCGGCTGAAAGTGATCCTGCGGTGTGGCACGCACCCGGGAAGTTTGATCCCGACACAGGCAACCGAAACTGCACAACATCGACGGACAGAAAGGATATACTATGGCAGGACGTTTTCGGGACAGAATTGATTGAGCTGTGTCGGCAACATGACAATGTTGTCGCAGTCACTGCTGCCATGACTTCAGGAACATCAGTCGGTATGCTACAGAATGAATTTCCGCAAAGGATGTACGACGTAGGCATCTCTGAAGGCCATGCTGTGACATTTGCCGGAGGGCTCGCAGCGGCGGGGAAACACCCATACGTAGCAATCTACTCTTCTTTCCTACAGAGAGCAGTTGATAACATCATCCATGACATTGCCATACAAAAACTTCCTGTTACTCTCTGCATTGACAGAGCTGGACTCGTAGGCGAAGATGGCGTCACCCACCATGGAATGTTCGACATTATTTATCTTCGCATGATACCCGGCTTTGCAGTAGCAGCGCCCTCTGATGCGGCTTCTCTGAGAGGACTTATGCAACTCGCTTATTCATACGATGCTCCGATGGCAATCCGCTATCCGAGAGGGAAAGCTATAGGCAATCCTGATGTCGTCACGGAGATGCATGTCGGCAAGGGACGTCAGGTTCTTTCACAGGGAAATGCAAGAACAGCAATTCTTGCTCTCGGACCGACAGTCTCGGATGCTCTTGAAGCAGCAAATAAGCTAAAGCAAGATGGAATCGAAGTTGATGTCTATGACATGATTTGGGTCAAACCTCTTGACAGTGAAATATTGAAAAATGTCGCTTCAAAATATGATCATATCCTAACAGTTGAGGACGGTTCGATCAATGGGGGTTTTGGCTCGGCAGTGATGGAATGGATGCGTGAGAATAACTTCCAAACCAATATAACAGTGCTCGGCATCCCGGACAAATGGATATTTCATGGAAAAACCGACCAATTGAAGTCATTAAGTGGATATGATGCGACATCAATAGAAGAAACAATAAAAGGAATAATAGGCGGATGAAAATAGTGATTGCCGGGGCCGGGGCGGTCGGTAGCCACCTCGCCAAAATGCTTTCAAGAGAAAATCAAGATATTACCCTGCTTGATAGCGATCAGACAAAATTAGATATCATAGACTCTCACTATAATCTCATGACCTATAACGGGTCTACCTCATCATTTGAATCCTTGCAGGATGTGGGAGTAAAAGATGCGGACCTTTATATTGCGGTCACGCCGTATGAAACGAGAAATATCACAAGTTGTGCGATTGCGAAGCGACTTGGAGCAAAAAAGACTGTTGCCCGCATCGATAACAGCGAATTTCTAAAACCGGCAAACGTTGAAGTTCTTAAGAGCATCGGCGTTGATGTGATGATTTATCCGGAAAATCTTGCTGCCAACAAACTGGCGATCTCATTAGACCATAATTGGGCGAGGTACTGGGGCGAATTTCACGATGGCAAACTTATGATGATTGGAGTTAAACTGCACGGTAACTCTCCACTGCTGAACTGCAAACTACGCGATTTGCCGGTAAAGACCCATGACTTTCATATAGCTGCAATTAAACGCAATAATGAGACCATCATTCCAAATGGTAATGATGAAATTCTCAATGACGATATCGTTTACTTCATCACGACACCTCCTCATATCGAAGAGGTGATGAAAATTTCGGGTAAAACCAAAAAGATCATCAAGAAGGTCATGATAATGGGAGGAAGCCGAATTGCCGTGAGGTTTGCGGAATTATATCACGATAAATTCAAGATAAAGATTCTGGACACCGATCTGCCTCTATGCGAGAAAATGGCAATTGGTCTTCCCGACTGCGAGATTGTCAATGCTGATGGGCGCGATATTGAGGTTTTGAGAGAAAATACCATCTATCAATATGATGCGTTCCTCGCTCTGACAGAATCTTCAGAGACCAATATACTTGCCTGTATGTCGGCAAAAGACTTTGGCGTTCCCAAGACAATTGCAGATGTTGAAAATCTTCAGTTTCTTGGATTGGCTGAAAATCTTAATATCGGAACTACTATTAATAAAAAGCTATTGGCTTCGAGCAAAATTTTCAATCTCCTGCTTGATGCCGATGAAACCAGCTCACGATTCCTATCGCTCGCTGACGCAGAAGTTGCAGAAATTCTTGTCAAGCCGGGCGCTAAAATCACAAAAACTGATGTCAAAAACCTCAACTTACCGTTCGGAATGACACTCGCAGCCCTTGTGCGGGGTGAAGAGGTCTATCTTGTAGATGGTAACACACATATCCTACCGGGCGATAATGTTGTGGTGTTCAGTTTAATGGGCACAATTCAGAAGATTGAAAAATGGTTTAATTAATATCCCGATGTACACTAATTCAAGGACACTCCGGAGCCCCAAGGCTTATGTCAACCTCAAGATGATTCTCAGGGTTGTGGGGGCTCTTTTGCTTATAGAGGGAGCGTTCATGATTTTTCCGGTTATAATGGCCCTATGCGTAAAGGGAGAATCGGCCGTTCCATTTCTGATTTGTGCTGTTATCACATCCGGATGTGGAATCGGAATGGCACGTCTTAAGCCTTCCTCAAGGGAAATGGGAAAGCGAGAAGCCATTCTCATTACGGGTTTCACATGGGTTATTCTATCTCTGTTCGGAATGCTCCCGTTCATTTTCTACGGCACTCATCTCTCCGTAACGGATGCATTTTTCGAGACAATGTCCGGGTTCACCACGACCGGAGCTTCTGTTCTCTCATCTTTAGCCAATGTCCCCAAGTCTATCCTTTTATGGAGGTGTATCATACAGTGGATCGGCGGCCTCGGAATTATCCTATTTACCTTAGCGGTTGTTCCCATGTTGAACTATTCCGGAGGAATGCAGTTGTTTAATGCCGAAGTGACCGGGATAACACACGATAAACTGAGACCACGGGTAAGCTATACCGCAAAAGGTCTTTGGGCAGTATATGCCGTCCTCACGATCGTGCTTATCATTTTGCTCTCGTTCTCGAAAATGGAATTTTTCGATGCTCTCTGTTACGGATTGTCAACAATGTCAACGGGTGGTTTCTCTAACTCTGACATGAGTCTCGAGGATTGGAACAGCACATATATCAAAGGAATCATGACTTTTTTCATGTTTCTTGGCGGAGTAAATTTCGCATTGCTTTACAATGCGGCCACAGGCAAAACGAAGAGTATTTTCAAAAACACATCTCTGAAAGTTTATCTTTGGATTATTCTTATTTGTTATTTACTGTTCGTTTTCAACGTTTCATTTTCCGGGCTTGTAGAGGATGTAAGCGATATAACGATAGATCCGCTTTTTCAGGCTATTTCCATCCTTTCATCAACAGGTATTACCGAGCCGGATTTCCATAACTGGGGTCCGTTGGCAGAAATTGTACTGATAGTAATGATGTTCATGGGAGCATGTGCGGGTAGCACTTCGGGAGGTGCAAAAATTGACCGATTCGTAGTGCTGTTCAAATTCTTAAAAAATGAATTTTTCAAGATGATGCATCCTAATGCAGTCACAACCGTCTCCATGAATGGAAAAGGTGTGCCCCAGCCCGTCGTTCTAAAAGTTCTCGCATTCCTGATAATATATGGACTTGTGATCCTGACCGGGGGAATAGTTCTTACTCTTATCGGACTTCCGATGCGCGACAGTTTATTCTGTTCCTTATCGGCTATTTCCAATACCGGCCTGGGAACGGATACAACAGGTATTGCAGGCAATTATCAGGCTATCCCTGACCTTGCAAAATGGATTTTATCCTTTATAATGCTCATCGGCCGTCTGGAAATATTTACAGTGCTTTTGGTGTTTACACCTTCTTTCTGGAAAAAATAATAACCCAATATAAAAACTATAACGAGATGTCTATCAACAGAATTCTTGCCTTTGCCACAGCATCGGCTCTTCCTCTACTGGCTTTTTCGGAACTTTCGATGGATCCGGAAAATCTTCTTGAGGATTTAATCCCCGCCGAAATCAATAACAATGATCCGGAAGCTCTATATAAAAGTGGATGGTCGGTCATTGACGGCAACGGAGATAAGATAAATACTTCAACTTCGGCAGGCTGGAGTTGTGTGGAGGAAGTGAAAACAGGTAATATCACGTGGGGACCGAATGACGAACAAATCCACGTCGGATACGATCTGTTTGAAGACGGAGAGCGAGGACTTGCATTGCAATATTGGGATGAAGGTTTGCTGCCTCAAGCAAATCTTGAGGAAAATATTGCTCAAAGGGTGGCATTGGAATATGCGCATTATGTACATTCCGTTAATCTTCCCTCATACAACTATTTCTTTACAGTTAAGGGGGAATGCCTCACAAACTATTCAAACGGGACGCTGACTCCTTTAAACACTTACAACATGCTTCTGATTGCATTCAGTGATGAGCCAATGGCAGATGTTGATATAAGTGTAGATCCGGATCGTGATCCAATCGTAACGCTTCGCGCCGGAAATGAAAATATCACGGACTTCTTCTGGAAAGTTCTGCCAAGACCAAAGAACGGAATTCCTCAACAGATAGAGATTCCTTTAACTGAGTTAAACCTTAACCGGAACATTAGCTACATTAACATATTCGCACCCGGGCAAATCGTGTTTATTTCCGACCTTGCCGTTCACAAGTCAATACAAACTGGAAATTCTATGATTGAAAGTGAGGATAGTCAAAACTCGATTGAATATTATACTCTGACGGGAATTTCAGCCGGGAATGATTATGATTCCTTACCTTCGGGTATTTACATAGAGAAAATGAACGGGAAATCCGCTAAGATCGTAAAAAATTGACAAGTCGTTGTTTCTCGATAAAACAATGACACTCCCCAAAATGAGCAACGGCCCGCGCGAGCGGACCGTTGTATTTCTATATTTAAGAATCCTGATTGGAGAACTTAGATTGCGGAACGAATAACTCCTCGGCTTGAATTTGCGATGAATTCAAGGATTTCATTTCTTAATTCTGAATCAGGCAAGGTCTCTCTAACAAGTTTTACTGCGTTGGTGATGTTCAGATCGCTAAGATAGAGCACACGGTAAACATCACTGATAGTCTTGATTTCTTCATCAGTGAAATGATTTCGATGGAGACCTACTGAGTTCAAACCTACGTACGAGATTGGTTCACGCGCAGCTTTCACGAAGGGAGGAATATCTTTATTGACAAGAGCTCCTCCCTGAAGCATAATGTTGCGTCCGAGATGGCAGAATTGGTGAATCAAACTGCCGCCGCCGATCACAGCCGCGTCATCAATCTGAACTTCTCCGGCCATCTGGCTGGCGTTTGAAATAATCACACGATTTCCAATCAGACAATCATGGGCGATATGAGTATATGCCATCAAGAGACAGTTCTCCCCTACTACAGTTTTACCCTTGGATGCAGTTCCGCGATTTATAGTCACACATTCGCGGATTGTTGTGCCATTTCCAACGTATGCAAAGGTTTCCTCGCCGCGGAATTTGAGATCTTGTGGAACACCTGCGATAACCGCTCCGGGGAAAATTGTGACATTACTTCCGATTCTCGCACCGGGGAAAATGGTCACGTTTCCATAAATTTTCGTGTTGTCGCCAATCTCTACATTATCATAGATTGTCGTGAAATCGCCAATTTCTACGTTATTGCCGATCTTTGCTGACGGATCAACTTTATAAAACTTGCTCATCTTATTCTTATTTATTCTTTATAATCTGAGCCATGAACTCAGCTTCACAAACGACTTTTTCTCCAACGAAGGCATACCCTTTCACAATCGCACATCCTCGACGAATCTCGGTACAAAGCGACACATGAAGAAGAAGCGTATTGCCGGGAACAACTTTCTGACGGAACTTGACATTATCTATCTTCAGGAAATATGTGGAATATTTCTCAGGTTCGTCAAGATAATTCAAAACCAACACACCTGCAGCCTGAGCCATTGCTTCAACTTGAAGCACTCCGGGCATTACGGGTTCACTCGGGAAATGACCTTGAAAGAAGGGTTCGTTGACTGTCACATTCTTTACAACAACTACATGTTTGCGGTCAATCTCTATTACCTTATCAATAAGCAGGAAGGGATAACGGTGAGGAAGAAGTTTCTTTATCCCGTTTATATCGATTACAGGCTCAATATTCGGATTGTAGACCGGAGCTTGCAACTCGGTGTGTTTTACTTCCTTTCTGATCATACGAGTAAATTTATTATTTATCGTATGGCCGGGACGGATTGCAACAACACGTCCTTTTAGAGGACGTCCGACCAAAGCGAGGTCTCCGATCAAATCCATTACCTTATGGCGAGCAGGCTCATTGTCCCATACCAGAGGCTTGGGATTAATGTAACCAAGATTATCCAACTCGATGTGAGCCACATTCATCATGTCGCAAATCGAATTGATCTTTTCTTGAGAAATCTTTTCATCGTAAATCACGATGGCGTTGTCAAGATCTCCTCCTTTGATAAGATTGTGCTGGAGAAGCTGCTCGATTTCGCGAACAAACACAAATGTGCGTGCCGGAGCAATATCCTGTTTAAACTCGGAAAGATCATCTACAACCGCAAACTGATTAGGAAGGACGGAAGAATTGTATTCCACCATGCATTCCACGCTGAACCCGTCATCAGGATATATAGTCAATACAGATCCTGTCTGCTCATCTCTTATCTGGGTTTTCTCCTTAATTATGTAATATTCCTTATCAGCGGATTGTTCTGTCAGTCCGACGCGCTCGATATTCTCAACATATTCTATTGCACTACCATCAAGAATCGGCAGCTCGGGGCCATTGACATCTATTATACAGTTATCAATGCCGGCAGCATACAATGCTGCCATCGCATGTTCAATTGTGCTGACGACAACATCCTTTTTGCCAATTACAGTGCCGCGGGTCGTTTCTACAACGTTCTCCGCAATCGCGTCTATGATGGGCTGTTCGGGGAGATCAACACGACGAAATTTATATCCCGTGTTTTCGGGGGCCGGATTGAAAACGGCTGTAATCTCAATTCCTGAATGTAGACCTTTTCCCTTTACGGTGAAAGGTGCGCTTAAGGTTAGCTGGTTCATCTGTTATTTCAGATTTATTTTTTACTTTTCTTTTCAAATAGTTCACCGAGATGCTTTAGATACACCTGCGTTCTGGCAAACTGACCGGCCTCTACAGCCGGATAACCGATAAGGCGTTTGCCTGACCCTACATTATTGGGGACTCCGGACTGGGCTCCGAACTCATTTGCATCTCCGACATGGATATGCCCTGCAAAGCCAACCTGGCCGCCTACACGGTTGTGGGAACCGATTTTCGTAGAGCCTGCAACACCTACTTGTGCTGCAAAAACATTGCCCTCTCCAAGTTCTACGTTATGGGCGATCTGGATCAGATTGTCAAGCTTGGTTCCACGACCAATGCGGGTTGAACCGAATGTGGCTCGGTCAACAGTCGTGTTTGCACCAATTTCTACATCATCTGCAATTTCCACATTTCCAATCTGAGGGATTTTCTCGTAGGTTCCATCAGGACGCGGAGCAAATCCGAATCCATCGGCACCAATCACACATCCGGAATGAATCACACAACGATTGCCTATTCTGCATCCCTCGTAGATTCGACAACCGGGACGAAGAACGGTGTCATCACCGATCACGACTCCCTCGCCAACATATACCTGAGGATATATAAGGACGTTATTGCCAATCTTAGCTCCTTTCCCGATATAAGCGAATGCACCCACATAACAATTTTGAGGAATTTCCACTCCTTCCGCTATATAGACCGGCTGTTCGATTCCGGAGGGTCGCGGTTTCATTGATTGATACGCATTCAGCAAATCAGCCAACGCAACATAGGGATCCTCCACTCTGACAAGAGTCGAAGACAATCCTTCCGGGGCTTCGAAATCTTTACTGACAAGAAGGACCGAGGCATTGGTGGATGCAGCAAAATGAGCATACTTGGGGTTTGCTATAAATGAAATATCCCCTGATTTTGCCTCTTCAATCTTGGCAAAACCCTTTATCCGCGTATTTGCATCTCCCTCAACAGCTCCGTTGACTAATGATGCAACGAATCCAGCGGTGATTTCCATCTGACTACATTAATTTATGCAGAACAACTTGTTGCTGCCGGTTAATCTATAAGTGCCGCAAGACAAATTTTCAAGGCGTCCGCGGATCTCTTACAAGTCGCAAAATTAACAATATTTCAAGACATTTCCTAATTATCCTTTAAAATCTTGATTATCTAAATAAAAGTCCAATCAGCAAGTAAAATCCATATTGAGCATAAACTCGCCAATAATATTGTTAATAAGAAAGTTAAATAACCTGAACAAAATATTAGACTTTCTTCGCCATAATAGATAGGGCAAAATAAAAAAAAAATACTAAATTTGCATATCCGAATTAAAGGAGTTCGACACATCCTGATGTGAAGAGCTCACGGAATCAAAAAATGAGAAAACAACAAAACAATAAACTCTAACCTAAAATTAAAATCAATGGAAATTTCACACATTGAACACATCGGCATCGCAGTGCCTAACCTTGACGAAGCAATCAAATATTATGAAACTGTTCTCGGTCTGAAATGCTACAAGAAGGAAGTTGTGGAAGACCAGAAAGTGACGACTGCATTCTTCAAAGTAGGCGACACGAAGATCGAATTGCTGGAAGCTACCAGCCCTGACAGCACGATTGCAAAGTTTATCGAGAAGAACGGAGGTCGCGGCGGTATGCACCACTTGGCTTTCTGCGTGGAAGATGGCGTAGCCAATGCTTTGCAGGAATGTGAAGAAAAAGGCGTGAAACTAATTGACAAAGCCCCCCGCAAAGGTGCCGACGGCTTGAACATAGCTTTCCTCCACCCCAAATCGACCGAGGCCGTCCTCACCGAACTCTGCGAGGATCCTTCTAAATAAACATCTCAGAAAATAAAACAACAACATAACACTACATTCAGGTTACTCAAATGAGCAAACAGGAAGAAAAGATTAGCCAGCTTATCGAGAAACGCGTTGAAGCGCGTCTCGGTGGCGGCGAGAAGGCAATAGAAAAGCAGCACCAGCGTGGCAAATATACCGCTCGCGAGCGAATTGCAATGCTCCTTGACGAAGGAAGCTTCGAAGAACTCGACATGTTCGTGACACATCGTTGCACAAACTTCGGACAAGACAAAAAACATATTCTCGGTGATGGCGTCGTTACCGGTTTTGGTACGATTGAAGGTCGCCTCGTATATGTATTCGCACAAGATTTCACCGTTTTCGGAGGATCTCTGTCCGAAACAATGTCTCTTAAGATTTGCAAGGTAATGGATATGGCCATGAAGATGGGTGCCCCGGTTATCGGTCTTAATGACTCAGGCGGCGCGCGTATCCAGGAAGGTATTAACGCACTTGCTGGTTATTCTGAAATTTTCCAGAGAAATATCCTCGCATCCGGAGTAATTCCCCAGATTTCCGCGATTATGGGCCCGTGTGCCGGTGGAGCTGTTTACAGCCCTGCCCTTACAGACTTCACAATCATGACAAAAGGACTCTCCTACATGTTCCTTACCGGTCCGTCAGTCGTGAAGACCGTTACCGGAGAGGATGTAAGTCAGGAAGATCTCGGTGGAGCCTCCGTTCACAGTTCAAAGAGTGGTGTAACCCACTTCGTGGCAGAAACTGAAGAGGAATGTCTCACCATTATCCGCAAACTCATGAGCTATATTCCCCAGAACAATTTGGAGGAAACACCGCTCGTTGAGTGTCATGACCCCATCGACCGTCTTGAAGATCGCCTTAACGACATCATCCCCGACAGCCCCAAGAAATCTTACGATATGTATGACGTAATCAGCGCCATCGTAGATAATGGAGAATTCCTTGAGGTATCGCGCGATTATGCCCGCAATATCATCATCGGTTTTGCCCGCTTCAATGGTCAGGCCGTCGGTGTCGTTGCCAATCAGCCGAAAGTGCTCGCCGGAGTTCTTGATTCAAATGCGTCCCGGAAGGGTGCACGTTTCGTTAGATTCTGCGACGCGTTCAACATTCCTCTCGTTACTCTCGTTGACGTCCCCGGATTCCTTCCCGGAACAGGTCAGGAATATAACGGAGTTATCCTTCACGGAGCCAAACTTCTTTATGCTTACGGAGAAGCCACCGTGCCCAAGGTTACGGTTACACTGCGTAAGAGCTACGGCGGAAGCCATATCGTGATGAGTTGCAAGCAGCTTCGGGGCGATATGAATTATGCATGGCCTTCTGCAGAAATTGCCGTTATGGGTGCAGAAGGAGCAGTCGGCGTGCTTTATGCAAAAGAAGCCAAGAATCAGGAAAATCCTGCCGAATATATCAAGATGAAGCAAGAAGAGTACAGCGAACTCTTTGCTAATCCCTATCAGGCTGCCAAATACGGTTACATTGACGATGTTATAGAACCTCGCAATACGCGTTTCCGTATCATCAAGGCTCTGAATATGTTGGCCACCAAAAAGCTGACTAACCCAGCCAAGAAACACGGCAACATACCTTTATAATCCAACGACCGGCAGCATGATAAAAAAATTAATTTTAAGTGTTGCGCTGATGACAATATTGAACGCGGGGGCCCCGGCCTCCGCGTCAATTGCAGTCGCGCCTGAGCAGACATATACAGAGGTGTCCAAAGAAGGAGACCAGACAAATGTCTCAGGCGACTGGGTCAACAGTGAAGAAGTCAACACTGTTCAAGAAAGCGAACTCACTCGCCGGGCAATTCAGGCTGAGAAAGCAAAGAATGCAGCTGAAAACGACCGATTCGGAGGAGCAATCACAATTATAGCGATGGGTATTGTACTCCTTGCTTTGGTGGTGCTTAGTCTTCTCTTCATGGGATTCGGAAAAATTTCCACTACACTCCAGACGCGCAGAAAGCATAACGCACACGGTGTGACGGCCGACACATCCGAAGACCACCATGACGAAGTTGACTCCGGAGAGGTGATTGCGGCAATTGGTATGGCACTGGCAGAACATTTCGGCCATGGACATGATATTGAAGACACGATTCTGACCATTCGCAGAATGCGTAAGGCTTACTCCCCCTGGAATTCCAAGATCTATAATATGCGGCATCTTCCCGAACAGGCACCTGCTGAACGTCGTAAACTCTGAATACACTACCCAACGACATGAAAGAATATAAATATAAGATAAACGGTAATAAGTTCACTGTATCGGTAGGAGATGTCACCGATAACGAGGTCATGGTTGAAGTCAACGGTGTTCCTTACAAGGTGGAACTTGATAAAAAGAAAACAGCCCCTCAGCGTCCGGCATTAAGCCAGTCGGGCCAAACCAACATGGGCTCCAAAAACCTCACATCCTCTAAACCCGCTCCCAAGCCGGCCATGCCCTCCAATCCTTCTGCAGTAAAGAGTCCACTTCCCGGAACCATCACTGCAATCACTGTCAAAGTTGGCGATACGGTTAAGTCCGGCGACAAAGTTGCAGTGCTTGAAGCTATGAAAATGGAAAACGATATCCGAAGCTTCAAGGAGGGAACAGTCACGAAAATTCTCGTTTCTGTTGGCGATGCACTTCTCGAAGGAAACGACATAATGATAATTGAATAACACTCCCCTACCAAGAAAAATATGATTCTTTTAAGCGAATATAGTTTTGGGGAGTTTATCTCGCAGACGATTCAGACATTCTGGGAGTTCACGGGATTCTACAACTGCACGTGGCGCAATCTCGTGATGCTTGCAGTCGGATGCTTCTTCGTATGGCTCGCCATAAAGAAGAACTTCGAACCCTTACTGCTCGTTCCAATCGGATTCGGAATGCTGATCGGAAATATCCCCTTCCAACCCGGAATGGAAATCGGAATTTATGAACCCGGATCAGTTCTAAACATTCTCTACAATGGCGTGGAGAAGGGTTGGTATCCTCCTCTTGTCTTTCTTGGCGTAGGAGCCATGACTGACTTCTCTGCCCTACTGGCAAATCCTAAGTTGATGATTATCGGAGCATGCGCTCAGTTCGGTATTTTCGGAGCATATATGCTGGCTTTGCTCTGCGGATTCGATCCTCTGTCTGCCGGTTGCGTAGCAATCATTGGTGGAGCTGACGGTCCGACCGCAATTTTCACGACCTCCAAACTGAATCCCGCATTGTTAGGAGCTGTGGCCGTTTCTGCATATTCCTATATGGCTCTCATTCCTCTTATACAGCCTCCGATCATGAGACTCTTCACAACGAAAGAGGAACGACTGATAAAAATGAAACCCGCCCGTGTGGTCACACAGGGAGAAAAAATTGTTTTCCCCGTGGTTGGTCTCATTCTCACTTGCTTTGTGGTTCCTTCAGGTCTTCCACTGCTCGGAATGCTTTTCTTTGGAAATCTCCTTCGTGAAAGCGGTGTGACGACCCGACTTGCAAAAACAGCAAGCAATGCCCTGACTGATATCGTCACGATTCTTCTCGGTCTTACAGTCGGAGCATCCACACAGGCTGATAAATTCATCACGGTCGACACACTCCTTATTTTCGGACTCGGATTCATTGCATTCATAATAGCATCAAGCGCGGGTGTTCTATCCGTGAAACTCTTTAACCTCTTCCTTAAACCCGGGAAGAAGATTAATCCCCTTATTGGCAATGCCGGAGTATCAGCCGTGCCTATGGCTGCCAGAATTTCCAATAATGTAGGATTGGAATATGATCCGTCAAACTACCTGCTCATGCACGCTATGGGCCCTAATGTAGCCGGCGTTATTGGCTCGGCGGTAGCCGCGGGCGTATTGCTCAGCTTCCTTGGATAAACTGATTCCCGAAAAGGAACATAAACGGATCTTCAACTGAAGGTCCGTTTTTTTATTTTCCTACTGAAATGTATGGAAAGTTAAAAAATTAAACACGCAGTGAACCCAAAGGAATGTTGAAGGGTTATAAAAGAGGAATGCAGTCTAAACATGCATCATCTGATTACCTACCCTTTCTCCCCATAGAATCTCTCTAACCTTCCGCAGAAGCCCCTCCACTGGGTTGAACGGACTACAGATCTCTAACACCATGAGGAGAGCTATCCATAGATCTCACTCCTTCAAAGGGATATCAGAATGATCACAGAAGAAGTAATAAAGGAAATATATAAAAAATACAAGAAACCGGCTAAAAATGCTGAAGAACTCAATCTGGATTATCACATTGATCTTCTAAAGCCGAACCATAAGATCACCCTTGATGGCCCGGAAATTATTATAGATAATCTTGAGGAATTCAGCCCATTTAAACGATTTCTTATCCGCAGCTTGTATGCTGTCTTAGAATTTGACAAAAATGTAGCGTTCGTGTTCAGAGGCCATATCTTGTTTTTTAGTAAAGTTGACGGGCATCTCTCGGTAAATTTTAAACCGGAAGAAAAGCGCGGTTTCTTTGACAGATTGTTTGGAGGGGATGACGATATGTGAAAAGAAATTAGAATCTCCACCAAACAGCAAGAGCTCAGCGGACTACGCTGAGCTCTTGCTGTTTGGTGGAGAAGACTATTAATTCATATCCATTATATCAAAACCTTCGCTTAAATCTTCATCTTCGAATTCAGATGAATCAAAATTCTCAATATCCAGATCGGTATCCTGAGTTACCTGTTGCGCAAGTTTCGTGTCAATCTGTCGATCGAACTCATCAAGATCTACAGTCTGTTTCGGAGGATTTCCCCTTTTCATTGTGCAAAGAGGATCAACGAGAGATCTTCCCGGGATAATTTCCTTGAGTTCAATAAAGAAGCACCGCTGGGTAAGATAATCGAATTCAAATACCAATCGCTGACCTTCATCCTCTATAAGCTCACTCAGGGACGTGTCTTCCATCAACCACTGATCGCGGTCGCTTGCGGTTTCACCCATATCCTCAAGAGTGATTTCCTCTTCTCTTTCCCAGCTATCGTTACAAGTATAAAATGAATCAAGTTCATCTTTACTGAAATCAACGCTGTCAAGAATAGCATTCCTAAGTTGTAGAAACGAGTTTTCAGAGTCGATTTCGATTTCCCGCATGAAGTTTGAAACTTCATCGCTGACCAATTTAAACCTATAAATCATCTGTTTTGCGAATAATGTTTTTGCCAATTCAACCTTACGAAACAAAATATCCAGAACTACGTTAAGCAGAATCGGTATGCAAATTTAAGTCGTTTTACAATAACTTGCAATATCTTTTTCACTCGATTAACAACAAAAAATGTCAGACAGATTAAATAATCTGTCTGACATTTATTTAATATAATAAGATTCAATCTTATGCGAGAGGCTTATTAAATTTCTTCTGCGCTAACGAATCAGTTTTTAATGATTCCGTGTTTCTTAAATACCTTTTCAATAGCTTCAAGCGAGCGTTCAACTTGCTCTTTTGTGTGAGTAGCCATAAGAGAGTAACGGATAAGGGTATCCTGAGGAGCTACAGCTGGAGTAACGACAGGATTTACAAACACGCCCTCGTCGAGCAAATCACGAGTTATCTGGAAAGTCTTGTAATCGTCACGAATAAAGAGCGGAATGATAGGCGTGGAAGTATGGCCGATTTCACATCCCATCTCGCGGAATTTTTCAAGGGCAAAATTTGTTATATCCCAGAGATGTTTCTGACGCTCGGGCTCAGCAATCATTATATCAAGTGCTGCGTTTACGGCAGCAGTAGCTGCGGGCGTAATTGCCGCGGTAAAGATATATGAGCGAGAGTGATGTCTAAGATAGTTGGTGATTTCCTTATCGGTTGCAATAAATCCCCCCAGAGAAGCCAACGACTTTGAGAACGTTCCCATAATGAGGTCAACATCATCCTGAACACCATAATGCCAGCATGTGCCTCGTCCACCCTCTCCGAACACACCCAGACCGTGGGCCTCATCTACCATAACAGTAGCATTGTATTCCTTTGCAAGACGAACGATCTCAGGAAGGTTTGCAACATCACCTTCCATAGAGAACACGCCATCGGTGACGATAAGCTTAATTTTGTCGGGATCGCATTTTTTCAACTGCGCTTCCAACGACTCCATATCATTATGTTTATACTTGAGATAGTTCGAGAAAGAAAGGCGACGCCCTTCAATAATCGAGGCATGATCCTGTTCATCAAGAATAATATAGTCCTC